>NZ_JBIAQQ010000001.1:424466-572273 GCF_042889165.1 Streptomyces sp. NPDC002669
CCCTCAAACCCCCCCCCCCCCCCCCGCGCCCGCCCGCCGCCGCGCCCCCGGGGGGGGGGCGGCGGTTTTTCCAGGCCGCCCCCCCCCCCCCCCCCCCCGGCCCCCCCCCCCCCCGCCGCACATACACAGATACCCTTGACACGTGACCGACGCCCAAGAGACCGCAGCAGACACATCACTGCGAACCACCGGGGGCGCTCCCCCGGACGACGTCGCCCCGGCGCCGACCCCCTTGCTCGAACCTCGCGAGGGCATCCCCCCGGTGGTGGCATCCGACGACGCCCTGGCCCGGGTGATCTCCGCCTTCGCCGCCGGCTCCGGCCCGGTGGCCGTGGACGCCGAGCGCGCCTCCGGCTACCGCTACGGCCAGCGTGCCTACCTCGTGCAGCTGCGCCGGGACGGCGCGGGCAGCGCGCTGATCGACCCCGTCGGCTGCCCCGACCTGTCGGGGCTCGGAAGCGCACTGAGCGGCAGCGAGTGGATCCTGCACGCCGCCACCCAGGACCTGCCCTGCCTGCGCGAGATAGGAATGACCCCCACCGGGCTCTTCGACACGGAGCTGGCCGGACGGCTCGCCGGCTTCCCGCGCGTCGGCCTCGGCGCCATGGTCGAGAACGTGCTCGGGTACTCCCTGGAGAAGGGCCACTCCGCCGTCGACTGGTCCACCCGCCCGCTGCCCGACCCCTGGCTGCGCTACGCGGCGCTCGACGTCGAGCTGCTGATCGACCTGCGCAACGCCCTGGAGGAGGAGCTCGACCGGCAGGGCAAGCTGGAGTGGGCCCGCGAGGAGTTCGACGCGATCGCCTCCGCGCCGCCCGCCCCGCCGCGCAAGGACCCCTGGCGCCGCACGTCCGGCATGCACAAGGTCCGCCGCCGCCGGCAGATGGCCGTGGTCCGGGAGCTGTGGACCACCCGTGACCAGGTCGCCCGGCGCCGCGACATCTCGCCGGGCAAGGTGCTGAGCGACGCCGCGATCGTCGAGGCGGCGCTCGCGCTCCCGCCGAACACCCAGGCGCTGACCGCGCTGCCCGGCTTCGGCCACCGCATGGGACGGCGTCAGCTGGAGCAGTGGCAGGCCGCCGTCGACCGCGCCAAGGCCCTGCCCGACTCCGAACTGCCCCAGCCCGGCCAGGCCCTCGCCGGTCCGCCGCCGCCCCGCGCCTGGGCGGAGAAGGACCCGGCCGCCGCGGCCCGGCTCTCGGCCGCTCGCGCCGCGGTGTCGGAGCTCGCCGCGCGGCTGAACATGCCCCAGGAGAACCTGATCACCCCCGACACGGTGCGCCGGGTCTGCTGGGAGCCGCCCAAGCACCCGACGCCGGACGCGGTCGAGACCGCGCTCGCCGGGTACGGGGCGCGGCACTGGCAGATCGAGCAGGTGGCCCCGCTGTTGGTCCGCGCGCTGGCCGCGACGGCCTGACGAATCGTCACCGGACGCCCCGCCGGACGCGTACGGGGGTCGCATTCGCGCCAGGTTCCACGGCGGCGCGCACACCGCGCCACGAGCGCCGGACGGGCTGATTCCGCCCTGTCCGGCGCTCGTCGTCGTATCCGCTCCTTCCCCGCGCCCACGACCCGTCCCCGCGCGGCCGTGCGGGGCCCCGCGGCCACTGGCCGGAACGGGCCGGACGGGTGGCTTTCCCGCATGTGACCTTCGCCGCTCCCGGTACCAGGGGTGGGCAGTCTGGTTACCCGCAAGTAGCATGAGGGTGCGGCGCGCTCGGGCGCGCCCGCAGCAGTGCCATCCCGCACCCTGGAGGAGAGCCACCGTGCCTCGTACCATCCGGGACGTCGTCTTCGTCGACGGCGTCCGCACCCCGTTCGGCAAAGCGGGCCCGAAGGGCATCTACCACGAGACCCGCGCCGACGATCTCGTCGTGAAGGCCATCCGGGAGCTGCTGCGCCGCAACCCGGCCCTGGACCCCGCGAAGATCGACGAGGTCGCCATCGCCGCGACGACCCAGATCGGCGACCAGGGGCTGACGCTGGGCCGCACCGCCGGAATCCTGGCCGGTCTGCCGCAGTCCGTCCCCGGTTACTCCATCGACCGCATGTGCGCGGGCGCCCTGACCGCCGTCACCTCGACGGCCGGTTCCATCGCCTTCGGCGCGTACGACGCCGTCATCGCCGGTGGCGTCGAGCACATGGGCCGTCACCCGATGGGCGAGGGCGTGGACCCGAACCCGCGCTTCGTCTCGGAGAAGCTGGTCGACGAGTCCGCCCTGTTCATGGGCATGACCGCGGAGAACCTGCACGACCGGTACCCGCAGATCACCAAGGTCCGCGCCGACGAGTACGCGGTCCGCTCCCAGGAGAAGGCCGCCAAGGCGTACGCCGACGGCAAGATCCAGCAGGACCTGGTGCCGATCTCCGTGCGCCGCACCAACCCGGAGGGCGGCGAGACCGGCTGGGGCCTGGTCACCGCCGACGAGCCGATGCGGCCGGGCACCACGATGGAGAACCTGGCGGGCCTGAAGACCCCGTTCCGCGCGCACGGCCGGGTCACCGCCGGCAACGCCGCCGGTCTCAACGACGGCGCGACGGCCTCGATCATCGCCTCCGAGGACTTCGCCCGCGAGAACGGCCTCCCGGTCAAGATGCGCCTGGTCTCCTACGCCTTCGCGGGCGTGGAGCCGGAGGTCATGGGCTACGGTCCGATCCCGGCGACCGAGAAGGCCCTGGCCAAGGCCGGGCTGACGATCGGCGACATCGGCCTGTTCGAGATCAACGAGGCCTTCGCCGTCCAGGTGCTGGCCTTCCTCGACCACTACGGCATCGCCGACGACGACGCCCGGGTCAACCAGTACGGCGGCGCCATCGCCTACGGCCACCCGCTGGCCTCCTCCGGCGTGCGTCTGATGACGCAGCTGGCCCGCCAGTTCGAGGAGCAGCCGCAGGTCCGCTACGGCCTCACCACCATGTGCGTCGGCTTCGGCATGGGCGCCACGGTCATCTGGGAGAACCCGCACCACAAGGACGCCGGAGGCGACAAGTGAGCACCACCACCGAGCTCCTGAAGGGCGCGGCCGAACTCTTCCCCGACGAGGTCGTCACCCAGGCGCACGTACGCCACCTCGACCTCCCGGCCGGTGCGGGCCGCTTCGCCCTCATCACCCTGGACAACGGCCTGGACCACACCAAGCCGACCACCTTCGGACCGCAGTCGCTGGCGAACCTGAACGCCGCGATCGACCAGGTCGAGAAGGAGGCCGCCGAGGGTGCGATCACCGGCGTCGGCATCACCGGCAAGCCGTTCATCTTCGCGGTCGGCGCCGACCTCAAGGGCGTCGAGCTGCTGAAGAACCACGACGACGCGCTGGCCATCGGCAAGGGCGGCCACGACGTCTTCCGCCGCCTGTCCGGCCTCGCGGTCCCGACGTTCGCGTACTACAACGGCGCGGCGATGGGCGGCGGCGTCGAGGTCGGTCTGCACTGCTCGTACCGCACCGTCTCCAAGGCGCTGCCCGCGTTCTCGCTGCCCGAGGTCTTCCTCGGTCTGGTCCCGGGCTGGGGCGGCTGCGCGCTGCTCCCCAACCTGATCGGTGCCGACCGCGCGGTCTCCGTCATCATCGAGAACTCGCTGAACCAGAACCGCCAGCTCAAGGGCAAGCAGGTCTTCGAGCTCGGCATCGCCGACGCGATCTTCGAGGGCGCCGACTTCCTGGAGCAGTCGCTGATCTGGACGGCGAACGTGCTGAACGGCACGGTCGCGGTGGAGCGTCCCGAGGTCGACCGCGGGGACGCCTGGGACCAGGCCGTCGCGCGCGGCCGGGCCATCGCCGACTCCAAGGTGCACGGTGCGGCCCCGGCCGCGTACCGCGCGCTGGAAATCATCGCCGCGGCGAAGGACGGCGACCTGGGTGCCGGCTTCGACGCCGAGGACCGGGCCCTCGCGGACCTGATCATGGGTGGCGAGCTGCGCTCGGGCATCTACTCCTTCAACCTGGTCCAGAAGCGCGCCAAGCGCCCGGCCGGTGCCCCGGACAAGAACCTGGCCCGTCCGGTCACCAAGGTCGGCGTCGTGGGCGCCGGCCTGATGGCCTCGCAGCTGGCGCTGCTGTTCCTGCGCCGCCTGGAGGTGCCGGTCGTGCTGACCGACATCGACCAGGAGCGGGTCGACAAGGGCGTGGGCTACGTCCACGCCGAGATCGAGAAGCTGCTCGGCAAGGGCCGGATCAACCAGGACAAGGCCAACCGCCTCAAGGCCCTGGTCTCCGGTGTGCTGGACAAGGCCGAGGGCTTCTCCGACGCCGACTTCATCATCGAGGCCGTCTTCGAGGAGATCGGCGTCAAGCAGCAGGTGTTCGCGGAGGTCGAGGCGGTCGCCCCGGCGCACGCGATCCTCGCCACCAACACCTCGTCCCTCTCGGTCACCGAGATGGCGTCGAAGCTGAAGCACCCCGAGCGGGTCGTCGGCTTCCACTTCTTCAACCCGGTCGCGATCCTGCCGCTGCTGGAGATCGTCCGCGGCGAGCGGACCGACGACGCCTCGCTGGCCACGGCGTTCGGTGTGGCGCGGAAGCTGAAGAAGACCGCGGTGCTGGTGAAGGACGCCCCGGCGTTCGTCGTCAACCGCATCCTCACCCGTTTCATGGGCGAGATCCAGAACGTCATCGACGAGGGCACCCCGGTCGAGGTCGCGGAGAAGGCCATCGAGCCGCTCGGCCTGCCGATGTCCCCGCTGGTGCTGCTGGAGCTGGTCGGCCCGGCGATCGGTCTGCACGTCTCGGAGACCCTGAACCGCGCCTTCCCGGACCGGTTCACCGTCTCGGAGAACCTGGCCGCGGTCGTGAAGGCCGGCAAGCGCGGCTTCTACGTCTACGACTCCGGCAAGCCGGAGCTGGACCCGGAGGTCGCCGCGCTCCTGAAGCAGGGCGACGTCGTCCTGACCGAGGAGCAGGTCCGCGACCGGGTCCTGGACGCGGTGGCGCAGGAGATCGGTCTGATGCTGGACGAGGGCGTCGTCGCCGAGGCCCAGGACATCGACCTCTGCCTGATCACCGGTGCGGGCTGGCCCTTCCACCTGGGCGGCATCACGCCGTACCTGGACCGTGAGGGCGTCTCGGAGCGGGTGAACGGCAAGAAGTTCCTCGCTCAGGGCGTGGCGAGCGTTCCGGCGTAACGCCTCCTCGCCGACGCGACGGCGGGCCGTACGGAGACCACTCCGTACGGCCCGTTCCCCGTTCCGGGGGGCGGGCGGCGGCGCCGCGTCACCAGGCGGGCAGCGCCGGGTAGTGCTCGCAGTCCGGGCCGCAGGGCAGCCGCGCGGACATCGAGGTGTGCAGCCAGCTGTCCTCGGGAACACCGTGCACCTTCAGCTCCAGTCGCGTCGGGGGCGAGTGGATGGCGCTGAACACCGCGACGAACTCCACCGTGTAGGTGCCCGGCCGCCAGTCGTGGGAGTGGGTGACCCGCCAGCTCCCGTCGTCCCGCACCGGGGCCTCGGCGATCAGCCGGCCCCGCTCCAGCACCATGACCTTCTGGACGCCGCGCGCCGCCGTGCCCGAGAACCGGGGGCGGGGACCGCTCCACGCCCCCTTGCGCGGCCCGATCACCTCGGGCGCCTCCAGCCGGTCGAGGACCTCGAACTCCGTCTCCGCGGCCGTGGACACCGCGTTGCCCGCGAGGGCGACCGCGGTCACCTCGTGTCGGCCGGCGGGCCACTGCACGGCGCGCCGCCACTGCCACGTCCCGTCCTCGGCGGTGCGGGTGCCGCCGAGGTACTCCCCCGCCTCGAAGAAGATCACGTAGTCGGCGCCCGCCGGCGCCGTTCCCGTCAGCTTGCGTCCGGCGCCGACCGGTTCGGCGAAGGCGGGTGAGGTCACGGTCGGGGCGGCGGCCACCTCGGGCCGCGCGGTCAGCGCGAGCTGCGGCTGCTGCACGGTGAACTCGGTCTGCACCGGCGGCGCCTGTCCCGGCACCAGCCGCTGGACGTCCACCAGCCCGGGCGGCAGTCCCGGCACGCCGGCCAGACCGCTCGCCACCAGCCGCGCCGCTTCCCGGGCCCCGGCATGGTTGAAGTGGGAGGCGTCGACGATGCCCTGCGGGTGCCCCGGGTGATCGCCCGGATCAAGCCACCGGAAGAGGCCGCGGGCGCGCATGGGGCCCAGCTCGGCGAGGAGCCGGGTGGTGGCGGCGTTCATGTCGACGACCGGGCAGCCGAGTTCCCCGGCGGCCTCCAGGGTCAGCCGCGCGTAGCCGTCATGGGTGTCCACCGGGTTTCCCGAGGTGTCGAAGACGCAGCGGGCCGCCGGGGTCACGAGGACCGGCACGGCGCCCTCGGCACGCAGCGCCTCGACGTACAGCCGCAGGTACTCCTTGTACTCCCGCGGGCCGTGGTACCGGTTGAGCTGGTTGATGCGCTGCTCGACGTGGCCGAAGGCGATGAGCACGAGGTCGCCGGGGCCGACGAGGGTGAGCAGCGCGGCGAACCGTCCCGTGTAGTAGTCCCGCAGCGTCATGGCGTCGCGCGCGTAGTTGCGCACGTCGCAGTCGGGCCCCAGGAACTCCTCCAGGTACTGGCCCCAGCCCGCGAGGGGCGCCTCCTCCTCGGTGCGGGAGGCGGCCACCGAGTTGCCGATGACGCAGATCTTTCGCATGTCTTCTTCTCGTCTCCGTTGTCGTGCGGCCCCGGGGCGGGGTCAGCACGCCTGCCAGGGGCCGAGGGCGGCGCCCGGCCGGGCTTCTTCCTGCCGTGCCCAGTGCAGTCGGCCGTCCGTGCCGAGCGCCGCGACGACCGCCCGGCCGTACGCGTCGGCGGCGACGGCCGGGGCACCGGCCATCTGGATCTCGTGGTGTGCCCAGTCGGGCCGTGCCGCGTCGTGGCCGTCCGCGGACAGCACGGTCACCGCGGGCCTGCTCCGCTCGTCCCTGCGGGCGACGACCAGGAGGTCGTGGTCGGGAGCGAGCAGCCGGAGCGCGGCGACCGCCCCGGTGCCGCCGTCGTCGCTGAGCCGTTCCACCCGCTGTTCCCACGTTCCGTTGGGGCGCTGCCGGTGGCACATCACCGCCCCGGTGTCCTCCTCCCGGTAGAACAGCGCCATGCGGTTGCGGCCCACCTGCACGGGGGTGAGGCCGGAGGCCGGCCGCCAGCTCTCCGGCACGCCGGTGACCAGCTGGTCCTCCAGCTTGAACGGCCCGTACACGGCTTCCTGCCGCCACCGCACCCCGCCGGTGCGGTTGGTGGCGTACATGTCGATGCGGCCGGTGGAACGCAGCACGGTGGTCAGGGAGTCCTGCATCCAGCGCCCGCCGAGCGTCTCCCAGGCGGTGAACCCCTCCGGCGTCTCGCGCCGCAGGCTGACGCCCACCGAGAAGTTCCGCACGAAGACGTGGAGGTGGCCGGCCGGGTCCACCACCGCCGCGGGCACGCCGACCTCGCGGCAGCGCCGCCAGTCGCGGGTGGCCTCGTCGGGGTTGCCGAGGGATTCCCAGGGCAGCACGGAGCCGGTGTGCGCCTGGCGCCACATGCGCACCACCTCGATGTCGACCCGGCCCTCGGCGCCCTGGAGGCGGCGCAGCCCGACCAGGTGGACGCCACCGGTGCGGTCGGGGGCGACGTCGAGGCACGGCAGGAGGTCGCCGCCGGGCAGCAGCAGCGGTCCCTCGAAGCGTCCGGCGCCGGCTTCGGTCTCCGTCCACACCGCGGCCTGGTCGCCGAGGACCGCGTAGGCGGCGAGCCGGCCGTCGGCCTGCCGGTGCAGCCACCGGGTGCCCTGGGGGTAGCGGCTGCGGGTGCTCCAGCCGTAGCGGCGGATGTCGGCGCCGTCGCCGAGCTGGAGGTCGCCGCAGTGGCGGTGGGCGCAGGCGTGGCCGTCGGCCCCCGCGTACACGTCGACCAGGGACTTCTTCAGCGCGTGGGAGCGCTCGCTCAGGTTGCTCGGCCAGTTCTTGTTGCCGTAGCCGGTGAAGTGCTCGACCAGCGGCGGACGGCTTCCGGCGCGCAGGTGGCGGCGGAGCGCCTCGCGGGCGAACTGGGCCGTGGCGGTGTGGTCGGCGTGGTCGCTGGAGGTGATGCCGCGGGCCTCGTCGTACGACTCGTGCAGCGGGTCCGGGTCCATGGTCCACAGCGCCGTGGGCTGCGCGTAGGAGAGCAGCTGGACGAGGGCGGTGACGACGTCCTCGCGGCCGAGGGCCTGCGGCTGGTGCAGCTCGGAGTTGGCTGCCAGCAGGGTGGGCTGGCGGGCGGCGCGCCCGTCCCACAGGCTGGTCAGCCGGGCCTGCGGCTGGTCCGCGGGGAAGCCGTGCGCGGCGTCCGCCATCCGCAGGCCCAGGAAGAAGAGCTGCACGTGCGGCGCCTGTTCCAGGTAGAACCGCTCCGCGGCCACGCCGGGGACGAGTTCGACCGGTTCCCGGGCCCAGGGGGCCTCCCGGTCGCCGAGGACCATGGTGGCGTAGGCGGCGCGCAGGCCGTTCTGGCGGGCCTCCATGTATCCGGCGAAGTCGACCGGGGCCTGGTCCCGCAGCGGGTCGCGGGTGTCCACGTTGCGCCCGTCGGCCTCACCGGCGGTGAGGTAGACGCTGGTGACGCGGTGGCCCGCGGTCAGCAGCCGGTACAGGTCGGGGTTGACGAAGTAGAGGTCGTCGTCGGCGTGGGCGAACACCTGGAACAGCGAGGTGGGGTTCGTCCCGGCGGGTTGGGTCATGGTCGGTGGATGCTCCGATCGGGCACGGCCGGCGAACGGCGGACGGGGCGGGGCGTGCTCACAGCGGCCACTGCGGCAGTTGTCCGGCGTGGAAGCGCTGGTTGCGCGGGGAACCCGCCTCGAACTGGCTGGCCACCGGGAAGTACGAGGGCAGGAAGGCCGCCAGGACGGCGTCCTGCTCGTCCTCGGTGACGTCGCCGTCGTGGTAGTCGTTCAGACAGAAGACGTCGTGCGGGCGGTTGAGCTGGAGGCGGGAGAGCCGTTGCTTGTGCTCGCTCAGCCCCACGTTGACGAAGCCGCAGTTGATGCTGCCCGGGGCCGAGCGCTGGGTGTGGAAGCCGAAGTAGTGGTGCAGCGACGACGCGATCGCGAGGTCGGAGTGGCTGCGGAAGCGGCTGGCCGCGGTGGCCGCGACCGCGTCGGGGTACTGGCGCTCGATGTCCGCGAGGACGCTGCGCCGCAGCGGATGCGGGGCGTGCAGGAACGAGTGGGCGAGGACCTGTCCGAAGGTGTCGGCTATCAGGCCGCGGTTGTTCTTGGCCGCGCTCATGTTGAACTCGTCGCCGGTCGTGGCCGGTCCCATGGGCACGGTGGTCGGGGACATGAAGTGCTTGGCGACCCCGTTGCCGTGGAAGAACATGCCGGGCTGGAGCACCCGGCCGATGAACACGTCGTCGTTGAAGTACAGGAAGTGCTCGGCCAGCCCGTCGATCCGGTGCAGCTGGCTCTCGATGGCGTGCGAGTTGTACGTCGGCAGCACCGACGGGTCGGCGAAGATCTCCCGGTGGTCGACCACCCTGATCCGGGGATGGTTCAGGTCGAGCCATTCCGGCACCTGCTGGTCGGTGACCAGGTGGATGGTGCGGATCCACGGGGCGTACATGTCGATGGAGCGCAGCGAGTAGCGCAGCTCGTCCCGGTCGCGGAAGCGGGCGGCGCTGCTCGCGGAGTCCTCGGTCTGCATGCCGAGGGCGCGCATCACCGCGTTCTTCCGCTCCAGCCAGGAGACGTCCCCGCCGTTGACCCAGGTGTACACGGCGTCGACGGGGAAGCCGATGTCCCCGTGGACGGTGTGGGCGTACGGCTCGATGGTGGGGTAGGTGCGTCCGCCGAGCACGGTCTCGTGCACGCGCATGGTCCGGGTGGGCACCCGGTCGCCCACCAGGGTGCGGACCGGGGAGACCATCATGTACGGGTCCTCGGGGTCCTCCTCCCAGAAGTTGATGGTGCAGCCGTAGACCCCGGCGAGGCGGAGGGTGCGGGCGGGCGTGACGGCGTTCTGGTAGACGCGCACGGCCGGGCAGGTGGCCTGGGCGTACTTCTCGGCGAAGGCGGCGAGGACGGTGGCGGTGGGGCTCTGTCGTTCGTTGAGCAGCGCCACGTAGACCGCGCTGCCGCCGTGGGCGGCGGTGAGTGCCCTGAGCACGGCCTCCCGGTTGGAGGTGTGGACGGCGACCGCGTGCCGGACGTTGGTGTCCCGGGTGACGAAGTACGGGATCTGCGCGTGTTCCAGGGCCGTGGCGACCAGTGCCAGGTTGTTCTGGACCACGTCCCAGGGGGATTCGCTCCCCAGCCGGCGGCACAGCTGGCCGCCGTCGCGCACGAGGCCCCGGTCGGAGCGCAGCAGCCGTTCCTCCAGGGCCCGCTGCTCCTTGGTGTCGACGGAGGTGGCGGGGGCGGGGGCGGCCGGGCGGAGCATTCCCTCCTGGCCGCTCATCAGGGAGTGCAGGGCCTGTCGTTCCGCCCTGCGGGCCTCGCGCTCCCCCGAGGCCCGTTCCTTCTCCAGTTCGGCGAAGACGTTCTCCCACATCGCGGTCACCACGGGCGGGGCGAGCCGGGAGACCGATTCGGCGGCCGCGCGGCCCATGTCGTGGCGCAGCGGGGCGTCCTCGATGAGCCGGATGAGCGCCCGGGCCGCGGCGTCGGTGTCGTTCGCCGGTACGAGGATGCCGGTCCGCCCGTCCAGGACGACCTCGCGCGGGCCGTTGGGGCAGTCGTAGGAGACCACGGGCACGCCGGCGGCCTGGGCCTCGGTCAGCACCAGCGGGAACGCCTCGTTGCGGGAGGTCATCAGGGCGATGCTGGCCTTGGCCCACTCCTCGGCCAGGTGGGGGGAGTTGCCGTTGAGCTGGACGCTGTCGTGCAGGCCGAGCACGTCGATCTGCCGTCGCAGGGCGCCGGAGAGCGGTCCGTCGCCGAAGACCCGCAGCGTCCACGTGGGGTGCCGGCGGACCACGGTGTCCCAGATGGTGATGGCGTGGTCGATCTGCTTCTCGCCGACCAGGCGGCCCGCGATGACGACGGTGCGGGTCTCCAGGGTGGAGCGGGGCCGGAATCCGCGTGGCAGGGCGTTGGGGACCACGTCGATGCGCGGCGCGCTGTGGCCGAGGGTCTCGGCGAACCAGTCGCGCGTGCGGTTGCTGAGCACGGCGAGCGCGTCCAGGCGGGAGGCGTAGCGCAGCAGCGGTTCGGCGCTGGGGCCGCGCAGTTCGGAGACGCGGTGCTCCTGGTGGAGCGTCATCACGTGCGGGGGTGCCAGCTGCACCGCCAGTGCCATGAGCGCCGGTGTGGTGGTGATCAGCAGATCGGTGTCGGTGTGCTGGAGCGCGTACTCCAGTTCCAGGTCGGTCAGCCGGTTGAAGGCCGCCTCCCAGGAGGGGTCCACCAGGGCGCTCGGCCGGTCGGCCACCTGGGCCCACGCCTCGGCGGCCAGGCCGGTGCGGCGGATCGGTACGGGAGCGGGTCCGGTCCGGTCGATCAGGTAGTCGACCCGGATGCGCTCGTCGATCGGGAAGAACAGCTGCGGCTGGGTCTTGAGGATGCTCAGCACGCGGACGTCGTGGTTGCCCACGAGTTCGGCGGCCTGGTTGAACACCGCTCGTTCGGTGCCCCCGACGGCGTCCGCGGTGAGCAGGAGGAAAGTGATCTTCATGGTGTGCGGTTACGCGGCTTCCGTCATCGGGCTGCACTGGATGCGGAAGTTACCCGCGGGCGTGTAGCGGGGCAGTACGAGCATGGGGGAGCCGCCGACGGGCGTCACGGTGGTCTGCCGGACGGCGAAGACCCGGCCGGGGTTGCGGACGTCGTGCAGGCGTCGTCCCAGGCGCATGTCGCGCAGGTTGTCCGAGCACAGGACCAGGTCCCACTGCTCGGCGCGGTCGCGGCGCGGCGCCATGAGGTGCAGCGGTGCGGACACCTGCCACAGCCCCTCGTCCAGCCGGGCGGCCTCGACCGCCAGGCGGCGCCCGGAGGCGACGAACTCGACGCGGGGGGCCTCGGGTTCGTCCCCTCCGACCACGCGGAAGGCGACCTCGGCCTGGCTGTGGGTCACGTGCACCCGTACGACCTCCACCGAGGGCCGGGCCGGGCTGAACGTCACCCGGGCGTTGCCGGTGACGCTGCGGCCCAGCCGGTAGCGGGCCCCGGTCGCCGCGGACGCCTCCATGGGCCGGGTCGGGCCGCCGTAGGGCGCGGGAAGGTCCACCAGGAGCAGGGGCAGTGTGCGGCGGCGCAGCCCCTGTGACAGGCGCAGCCGGATCTTCCAGCGGCCGGGGGTCAGGGGCAGGCCGTTCACGTCCTGGCCGAGCAGGATCGCGGCGTCCATCGCGACGCCGCCGTCGTGGTCGGTGTAGACCCTGGCGGCCGTGGCGAGCCGGCGGCCCCTGCGCCTCAGTTCGATCCGGGCGTCCTCGTCCGGCCGGACCCGGCGCGGCATCCGGGCGTGCAGGTTGATGGTCTGCCCGTCGAGCACGGCGGCGTAGTGGAGCACGGCCGCCCGGCCCTTGCGCCGGGGCAGGAAGAACCGGCGCAGCAGGACGGATCGGACGCGGGTGGTCTGACGGCGCGTCCTGCGGCGCAGGGCGCGCAGAGGTCGTCGGCGTTTCATCGGAGGGCTCCGTCGGCGGGACCGTGGTGGGTGGGAATCGCGTCCGGGCCCGGGGGCAGGACGCGGCGATCATCGAGCCGGGCGGGGCCGGTGATCCCGTCGGGCAGCTCGTACCGGCTGGGGACGGGGAAGTAGCTTTCGAGGAACGACCGGACCATGCGGTCCTGCGCCTCGGGGTCGGGGTGCACGACTGTGTCGTTGAGGCAGAACGTGTCGAAGTCGCGGCGGGCGAGCAGCGAGTTCAGGCGGTGCTGGGCCTGTTCGGCGGCGAGGTCCACGTAGACGTAGCGCAGGCTGCCGACGGTCGCGCGGCCGGTGTGGAAGCCGTAGTAGTGGTGCAGGGACGAGGTGATCGGCACGTCGTCGGGTGAGCGGAAGCGCGAGTGCTGGGTGCGGTGGTGCTCCTGGTCGTACACCGACTCGATGTCGGTGAGGACGCTGCGGCGCAGTGCGTGCGGGGTGTGCTTCATCTTCTGCGCGATCCGGGTGCCGAAGGAGCGCTCGATCAGGGCCCTGCTGTTCTTGCCCGCGGCGTTCACCGGCAGGTCGTCGTGGATCGAGGAGCCGGTCGGCACGAGTGCCTTGGACTGGAAGAACTTGCTCAGTCCGTTGGCGTGGAAGAAGTGTCCGGGGGTGAGCGGGCGGCCGAGGAACACGTCGTCGTTGAGGTACAGGAAGTGCTCGGACAGCCCGTCGATCCGGTGCAGCTGGCTCTCGATGGCGTGCGAGTTGAAGGTCGGCAGGGCGGTGGGGTCGGAGAAGATCTCGCGGTGGTCGACGACCCGCAGGCCCGGTACGTCGGTGTCGAGCCAGGTGGGCACCTGTCCGGCGGTGACCAGGTAGACGTTGCGCACCCAGGGCGCGTACTGGTGCAGGGAGCGCAGCGAGTAGCGCAGTTCGTCGCGGCTGGTGAACCGGGCGTCGTTGGCGGCCTGGGCGTGCAGGCGGGGGGCGGGCGCGCCGGGGCGTCCGGAACGGGCGGCGTCCCGTTCCGCGGCCCATACCGGATCCGAGTCGTCGACCCAGGTGTAGACGACGTCGACGGGGAAGAGGTGGTCGTCCGGCAGCGGCTGGGTGAACTCCGGCAGGGTGCGCGTGACGCCGGTGGCGTAGGCGCCGGGCACGAGGGCGAACAGGGCCTGCGGGGCGGTCGGCCGCGGGGTGTCCGCGGGGACCAGGTCGACCACGCGGTTGGGGCGGGGGGCCTCGTAGTGGCCGTCCCGTTCCGCCCAGAACTCCAGGTCGCATCCCTGGTCGGCGCCGAAGACGAGGCTCTGGGTGGGGTCGGTGACGTACCAGGCGAGCCGGAGGACGTCGTGCCTGCGCAGCTGGCGCCAGGACCTGGCGTCCTCGCCCGGTCGCATGTCCGCCTCCGCCGCGGTGTCCGGGCCCACGTAGCCCGGGGTCTGCTCGAAGGCGATCCGGAGCATCTCCTCCGCCGCTTCGCGCAGCGCGGCGGGCACCGCGACCGTGGGGACGTCCTTCGTGGCGCCGCGGACGCAGAAGTACTCGATGTTCCCGGCCTCCAGCACGGAGACGAGGATGTGCAGGTTGCGGGCGCGGGCCGCCCACGCCGTGGCGCCGTCCACGAGCAGGGCGTGCACGTGCCGGCCCCTGGCCCGGACCACCCGGTGCGTGGAGGCGGCGCTGTGCCGGGGCGTCCTGCGGCGGCCGCCCATCGCCCAGACGACCGTCGCCGACCGCACGGCATCGACGGAGGTGAGGGAGGACTTGACGACGGAACGCAGCGGCAACGGCACCTTGCGGACGATGCCCCTGCGCGCGCCCACCGGCACCACCGACCGGTAGGCCGAGACCAGTGATCCCGCCTCCGGGTTGCCGGAACCGGCCAAGAGGCATCCACCACCCACGCCACTGCGGTCCAGCGCCTATCCCGTCCGGACACCACTTCGTGCCCGGACGTCGAACGGTATGAGACCGAAACCTGTCATTCGCCATGCGGACCGCCCCGCCGGGGGTCCGCCCTGCCCACCGACGAGCAAGTCACAGAACTTTCACATAAAAAACCGATCAACGTCCAACCAAAAAGACGGACATATACGACATATGGTCGTGAGGAATCCCACCCAGCGGTTATACAACCTTTTACAACTTCACGAGGTCATCACATGAAATCGAGGTGACGCACCGGTAACACATCGGTGGCGCACCGCTGTTGCCCCGGAGGCCGTCCGGGGCGCCGGCTCATCGGGTCACAGCCGGTTCCAGTGCGGCGAGAGCGTGAGCCCGGGGCCCGCCTCCTGGCGGACGACGGACACGCCCCCGTCCCGCCCGCAGACCGCGACGACGACGCGGCCGTGCCCGTCGAGGGCCAGGGCGGGGTCGCCCACGCACTGCTCGGCGGTGTCCGACCACCAGACGCCGTGCTGCTCCCCCTCGGTGGCGCAGACCCCGATCAGCAGGGTGCCGCCCGCCCCGCGCTGCGCGAGGACCGTGCAGTCGTAGCCGTCGAGCGGGGCGCGCAGCGCCACCACGGCACCGTCCCCGGGCTCTCCGCCCACCGGCACGGGCCAGGCGCCCGCACGATGGGCGACCACCCCCGCCGTGTTCGCGTCGACCCAGTAGTGGGTGAGGCGGTCCGGTGCCGTCTCCAGCGCCGTCACGGAACCCGCCGACGCGTGGAACTGGAGGGGCGGCAGACTCCGCAACGGGCCGTCCGGGCTCTCCTGGCGCCACTGCTGCACCCCGCGGTCACTGGGCGCGAAGACCTCCACGAGCCCGCCCGAGGTCGCCGACGCCACGACTTCGGCGGCCAGCCCGGCCCCTTCGAGGTCCCGCCACGCCTCCCACTTGCCCCCCTTGCCCTCACGGCGGAGCTGCAGTCCACTGCCCGCGTTGCGCACGAAGACGAAGACGGTCCCCTGCGCGTCGACGGCCCCGGCCGGCGCACCGATCCTCCGGCCCGTCTCCCGGTCGCGGTAGAAGTTGCCGAGGGAGCGCCACGCGGTGGCGGGGCGACCGGTCTGGTACTGGACGGCGTGCACGATGTCCACGCGCGGCCCGTCGGAACCCTGGCGCTCGCGCCGCCCGAGGAAGTGCACGTACGAGTCGGCCCCCTGGACGACGGCCAGGTCCGTCAGGTCCGCGGCCGGCATGAACTCCGGTCCGTCCCACCGGTCCCCGCCCGCACCGCGCTGCGTCCAGCGCAACAGGCCGCCGTCCGTGCGGGTGTGGAGCGTGAGCCTGCCGTCCTTGCCGAGCGTCATCCAGCGACCGCGCGGCGTTCCGGAGACCCGGTGGCGCTCGGACGACGGGGCGGAAGGGCGGGCGCTGCTCGCGGAGTCCGGTCCTCTTCTCCGCATGACCCGCAACACCCTCTCCGCTTCACCGGTTCTTCATCCTGCCCGCACGGGGCCGACACATCATATGCTCAGCGCCGGTCCGTCCCGCGGAGCGGCGGCACCCGGCTCAGCGGCGTGCTCCGGGGTTCCTCAGGCACCATCCCTCCCACGCCGAGACGATCATCGCGCGGGCGTCGTGCCGGGCGGACCAGTCCAGCTCGGAGCGGATCCGGTCCGCCGAGGCGACGACCCTGGCCGGGTCGCCCGCCCGGCGCGGGGCGCTCACCGGCGCGGCGGCGGGCCCGTACCCCGTCACGTCGCCGATCAGCTCGATCATCCGGCGCACCGAGACGCCCTCGCCGCGGCCGACGTTGAGCGTCAGGTCCGTGCCCGGTCCGCGGTCCGCCAGCGCGCGGGCCGCGGCGAGGTGCGCCGAGGCGATGTCGTCGACGTGGATGAAGTCGCGGACGCAGGTGCCGTCGTCGGTGTCGTAGTCGTCGCCGAAGACCACCGGGGCCTCCCCCCGCGTCAGCCGTTCGAAGACCATGGGCACCAGGTTGGACACACCGGTGTCGGCGAGCTCCGGGGCGGCGGCGCCGGCGACGTTGAAGTACCGCAGCGAGGCGGTGGCGATGCCGTGCGCCTTCCCGACGGCGCGCACCATCCACTCGCCGGCCAGCTTCGTCTCGCCGTAGGGGTTGATCGGGGCGCACGGGGTTTCCTCCGTCACCAGCCGCACGTCCGGCATGCCGTAGACGGCCGCCGAGGACGAGAAGAGGAACGCCCGCACCTCTCCCCCGGCCGCCGCCTCCAGCAGGGTCTGCAGGCCCTGCACGTTCTCCCGGTAGTAGTGCAGCGGGCGCTCGACGGACTCCCCCACCTGCTTCTTCGCCGCGAGGTGGACCACGCCGCGCACCGAGAGATCGGCCAGGGTGCGCCGCAGCAGGTCCGCGTCGAGCGTCGACCCCCGGACGAACGGCACGTCCCGGTGCACGCGCGAGGGGTCACCGGTGGAGAGGTCGTCGTACACCGCGACCCGCTCGCCGGCCGCCCGCATGGCGCGGACGACGTGCGCCCCGATGAATCCCGCTCCGCCCGTGATCAACCAAGTCATGGGCGAATAGTAGTTCGAGGTGCACACATCACGATTCCGGGGACCAAAACACCCATTCGCACGATCCTCTGTTCTATAGTGCACGGTCAGTCATGCACGCACGGACCGGCCACACCCCCCACCCGAGTCCCACGCACTTCACCGTCCGCTCCGGGCACTGAGATTTGAGGACTCGACCACGATGAGCCACGACGCCACGGCACCGGGCCCCTCGGCCTCCCAGGAGGGCGGCCGGAAGCGAAGGGGCGGCCCCCGCAGGCGCCGCCGCGGCCTGCGGATCGCACTCGTCTCGGTGCTCGTCCTGCTGCTCGCCGCCGGCGGCACCCTCTACTGGCTGTACAGCCGCCTGGACGGGAACATCAAGGGCGTCGACATCGACAAGGCCCTCGGCGAGGACCGCCCCGAGAAGCTGCCCACCAGCGGCCAGAACCTGCTGGTCCTGGGCTCCGACTCACGGGCCGGCGCGGAGAACAGGGAGCTGGGCGGGGGCGGCGCCGTCAGCGGCGCCCGCTCGGACACCGCGCTGGTGGTGCACATCCCCGAGGGCCGGACGAAGGCCGTCGCGGTCTCCATCCCGCGCGACACCCTGGTCACCCGGCCCGAGTGCACCAGGGCCGACGGCACCTCGGTGCCGTCGGCGGACCGTGTGATGTTCAACTCCGTCTACTCCCAGGTCGGACCGGCCTGCGTGGTCAAGACCGTCGAGAAGATGTCCGACGTCCGCATCGACCACTACCTCGAAATCAACTTCGCCGGGTTCAAGGACCTGGTGGACGCCATCGGCGGCGTCACGGTCGACGTCCCGAAGGACATCCACGACAAGTCGTCCGGCCTCGACCTCACGGCGGGCCGGCACAAGCTCGACGGCACCCAGTCCCTGGCGTACGTCCGCACCCGGCACGGCATAGGCGACGGCAGCGACCTCGGCCGGATCGGGCTCCAGCAGCAGTTCCTGCTCGCGCTGCTGAGCGAGGTGAAGTCGCAGGACCTGCTGGGCAGCCCGGCCAAGTCGTACAAGATCGCCAGTTCGGCCACCCGGTCGCTGACCACCGACTCGGGACTCGCCTCGCTGACCTCACTCGCCGAGTTCGGCCGGTCGATGAACGGCGTGGACCCGGCGACCATGGAGACGATCATGCTTCCGGTGGCGTACGACACGCAGGACCGCAACCGGGTGGTGGCGGCCCAGCCGCAGGCCGACCGGCTCTGGAAGGCCATCCGCAAGGACGGCGTGATCCCCGAGTCCGCCAAGAAGTCCCCCGCGACCGGCGGCTGACGCGACGCGGGGCACGGCCCCGTGACACCCTTCCGGCATGCCGAGCGAACCAACCCTGGTGATCGTGGACGCGGCCAACGTGGTCGGCTCCGTGCCCGACGGGTGGTGGCGGGACCGCCGCGCCGCCACCGAGCGGCTCCGGGACGCCCTGGCCCCGCTGGCCCCGGCGGGGCTGCCGGGACACCCCGGCCCCGTCGAACTGGTGCTGGTCGTCGAGGGCCGGGCCCGCGGCGTCGCGTCGGTGCCCGGCGTGCGGGTGGACCCGGCTCCGGGCAGCGGCGACGACCGGATCGCCGAACTCGCCGGGGCCGCGGCGGACCGGGACTGCGTGGTGGTCACCGCCGACCGGGAGCTGAGGCGGCGGGTCGAGGAACACGGGGCCCGGTGCGTGGGGCCCCGCACGGTGCGGCCGGCCCCGCCCGCCGGTACGCCCTGACGGCCCGCCTCAGCGATCGGCCGGATCGTTGAGGCGGCTGTGCCCGCGCCCGTACACGAAGTAGACGATCACTCCGATGGCCATCCAGACCCCGAACCGCAGCCAGGTCTCCGTCGGCAGGTTGAGCATCAGCCACACCGAGGCGGCCACCGAGAGCAGCGGGACCAGCGGCACCCACGGGGTGCGGAAGGCGCGGTGCAGATCGGGGCGGGTGCGGCGCAGCACCAGGACGCCCAGCGCGACGACGACGAAGGCGAAGAGCGTGCCGATGTTCACCAGCGCCGCCAGCTCGTTGATGCTGGTGAAACCGGCGACGACCGCGATGATCACGCCGAGCAGGATGGTCGGGCGGTACGGGGTGCCGAACTTCGGATGGGTCTTGGAGAAGAACCTCGGGAGCAGCCCGTCGCGGCTCATCGCGAAGAAGACCCGGGTCTGCCCCAGCAGCAGGATCAGACAGACGGTGGTGAGGCCGATCGCCGCCCCGAAGCTGATCAGTCCGGCGTAGACGGGGTGGCCGACGGCCTTGAAGGCGTCGGCGAGCGGGGCCTCCACCGACAGGTCGGAGTAGTGCTCCATGCCGGTCACCACCAGT
This sequence comes from Streptomyces sp. NPDC002669, assembly GCF_042889165.1. NCBI lineage: Bacteria > Bacillati > Actinomycetota > Actinomycetes > Kitasatosporales > Streptomycetaceae > Streptomyces > Streptomyces sp. NPDC002669. The sequence goes on from NZ_JBIAQQ010000001.1 coordinate 443,718, forward strand.
GAGACGGCGACGTAGAGCACGGTGCAGATGAAGAGCGAGGCGAGGATGCCGCGCGGCATGTCGCGCTGCGGGAGCTTGGTCTCCTCGGCGGCGGTGGCCACCACGTCGAAGCCGATGAAGGCGAAGAAGACGATGGAGGCGGCGGTGAAGATGCCCATGACGCCGAAGTTGGTGGGTGCGTAACCGAACATCAGCTGGACCAGCGGTTCGGTCAGCCCCGAGCCGGAGGGCTGCGGCTGCGCCTCGGGGATGAACGGCGAGTAGTTGGCCGCCTTCACGAAGAAGCTTCCGGCGATGATCACGATCAGGACCACCACGACCTTGATGGCGACGACCACGGTCGTCACCCGGGCCGAGAGCTTCATGCCGAGCACCAGCACCACGGTCAGGACGAGCACCAGGGCGAAGGCCAGGATGTCGAAGCCGAAACCTTCCGCCACGTCCGTCCCCGAGAGCGCCTGGGGCATGTGCCAGCCGAAGTTGTCCATCAGTGAGCGCACGTAGCCGGACCAGCCGACCGCCACCACCGCCGTGCCCAGCGCGAACTCCAGCACCAGGTCCCAGCCGATGATCCAGGCGACCAGCTCGCCGAGCGAGGCGTAGGAGAACGTGTACGCGGAGCCGGCGACGGGCACGGTGGAGGCGAACTCGGCGTAGCAGAGCGCCGCCAGCGCGCAGACGACGCCCGCGACCACGAAGGCGAGGGCGGTGGCGGGGCCGGCCGTCTCCTTGGCCACCTTGCCGGTGAGCACGAAGATGCCGGTGCCGATGATGACGCCCACTCCGAAGACCGTGAGGTCCAGCGCGGAGAGGGACTTCCTGAGCGCGTGCTCCGGCTCCTCGGTGTCGCGGATGGACTGCTCGACCGTCTTGGTCCGGAACAGTCCGTCTCTGCTGGGTGGTGTGTCCTGCTGGGCCGTCACCGGCGTACCTCCACGCGCTCGTCGTGTACGCCATGTTCGGGACCGCCCCGGCCCCGAAGGGGTTGACGGCTGGTGATTTCACGCGAATGGGCCGGGCGGACCACTCGTGCGGAGTGGCCCGCCCGGCCCATTCGCAGTAGCGGTGCGAACGGCCGGCTGCGGGGTGTCAGTCGCGGGCGGACTCGATCACGGAGCGGGGGTCGGCGTCCCCGAAGCGGCCGTCCAGCTTGGCGACCAGGCCGGTGACCTGGCGGGCGATGTCCGGCGCGGTCAGCCCGATCTCGGCCAGGACCTCCTTGCGGGAGGCGTGGTCGAGGAAGCGCGGCGGGATGCCGAAGTCGCGCAGCGGTACGTCGACCCCGGCGTCGCGCAGCGCCTGGGAGACGGCCGAGCCGACACCGCCGGCCCTGCTGTTGTCCTCGACGGTGACGACGACCCGGTGCCGCTCGGCGAGCGGGGCCATCGCCTCGTCGACCGGCTTGACCCAGCGCGGGTCGACCACGGTCGTCGAGATGCCCTGGGCCTCCAGCAGGTCCGCGATCTCCAGGCACATCGGGGCCAGCGCGCCGACCGAGACCAGCAGGACGTCCGGCCGGCCGGTGCCGGGCTCGCGCAGCACGTCCATGCCGCCGGCCTTCCCGACGGCCTTGACCGCCGGGCCGACCGCGCCCTTGGAGAAGCGGACCACGGTCGGGGCGTCGTCGACCTCGACGGCCTCGCGCAGCTGGGCGCGGACCTGGTCGGCGTCGCGCGGGGCGGCGATCCGCAGCGTGGGCACGCACTGCAGGATCGACATGTCCCACATGCCGTTGTGCGAGGCGCCGTCGGTGCCGGTGATCCCGGCCCGGTCCAGGACGAAGGTCACACCGCACTTGTGCAGCGCGACGTCCATCAGCACCTGGTCGAAGGCGCGGTTGAGGAAGGTGGCGTACACCGCGAAGACGGGGTGCAGCCCGCCGGTGGCGAGCCCGGCCGCGGAGACCGCGCCGTGCTGCTCGGCGATGCCGACGTCGTAGATCCGGTCCGGGAACTCCTTCTCGAACTTGGTCAGGCCGACCGGCTGGAGCATGGCCGCGGTGATCGCGACGATGTCCTCGCGCTCCTTGCCGAGCTTGACCATCTCCTCGCCGAAGACCGAGGTCCAGTCCAGGCCGGAGGTGGCGATGGGCAGCCCGGTGTCCGGGTGGATCTTGCCGACCGCGTGGAAGCGGTCCGCCTCGTCCTGGAGGGCCGGGGTGTAGCCGCGGCCCTTCTCCGTGATGCAGTGCACGATGACGGGACCGCCGAAGCGCTTGGCGCGCTGGAGCGCCGACTCCAGGGCCTCGATGTCGTGGCCGTCGATCGGTCCGACGTACTTCAGGCCGAGGTCCTCGAACATGCCCTGCGGGGCGATGAAGTCCTTCAGCCCCTTCTTGGCGCCGTGCAGCGTCTCGTACAGCGGCCGGCCGACGACGGGGGTGCGCTCCAGGATGTCCTTGCCGCGGGCCAGGAAGCGCTCGTAGCCGTCGGTGGTGCGCAGCGTGGCGAGGTGGTTGGCGAGGCCACCGATGGTCGGCGCGTAGGAGCGCTCGTTGTCGTTGACGACGATGACGAGCGGGCGGTCCTTGGCGGCGGCGATGTTGTTCAGCGCCTCCCAGGCCATGCCGCCGGTGAGAGCTCCGTCACCGATGACCGCGACCACGTGGTCGTCCTTGCCCAGCACCTCGTTGGCCTTGGCCAGGCCGTCGGCCCAGCCGAGCACCGTGGAGGCGTGCGAGTTCTCGATGACGTCGTGCTCGGACTCCGCGCGGGAGGGGTAGCCGGAGAGGCCGCCCTTGCTCTTGAGCTTCGAGAAGTCCTGTCGGCCGGTGAGCAGCTTGTGCACGTAGCTCTGGTGGCCGGTGTCGAACAGCACCTTGTCCTTCGGAGAGTCGAAGACCCGGTGCAGGGCGATGGTCAGCTCGACCACGCCCAGGTTGGGGCCGAGGTGGCCACCGGTCTTCGACACGGCTTCGACGAGGAAGGTCCGGATCTCCTCGGCGAGCTGGTCCAGCTGCTCGGGTGTGAGCCGGTCCAGGTCACGCGGTCCACCGATGCGGGTCAGCAGGGCCACCCGTGCCTCCTTGCGTTTTGAGCTGGTCGAGCATGCCGATCCGATGAGTCTAATGTTCCGGTCGCGTGCGGGGTCATCGGGCGGTGCGTTCGGGACGTATTCCGTACACACCGCCGTGCCCCGTGCACATGGCCGTGTCCGGCCGGTCACATCCCGGTCCGGCCGGCCGTGGCCCGCGCCGCCGGGGCGGGGACACGGCGGTGCCCGGCGCCCGGGCGGGGGCGCCGGGCACCGGGCCGGGCCGGCGGGCCGCCGTGCGGCCCGCCCTTCCGTGCCGCTACGCGCGGCCCGCCGTCTTCTGGGTGCGGCGCGAGACCGAGTCGATGACCACGGCGGCCAGCAGGACGGCACCCGTGATCATGTACTGGATGGCGTTGGCCATGCCGATCATGTTCAGGCCCTGCTGGATCGACTGGATCACGATCATGCCGAGCAGCGCGGACCAGACCTTGCCCCGGCCGCCGAAGAGGCTGGTGCCGCCGATGACGGCCGCCGCGATGACCAGCATCAGCGTGTTGCCGCCGCCGACGCTCTTGGTGGCGCCGCCGGACAGGCTCGCGATGAACAGGCCGCCGAAGGCGCCCAGCATGCCGGAGAGCGCGAAGACGGTGATCCGGATGCGGTCGACGCTGATGCCCGCGCGGCGGGCCGCCTCCGGGTTGCCGCCCACCGCGAAGACCTGGCGGCCGAAGGTGGTCCGGCGGGCCACGAAGTCCGCGACGACCAGCACGGCGAGGAAGAGCACCAGGGCCAGCGGCAGGCCGCGGGCGCCCGAGGGCTCGTTCAGCACGTACGCGACGGCGAAGCACAGGATCGCGACGACACCCGTGCGGAGCGCGATCTCGCTGGTCGGACGGGCGGGCAGGGCCGCGGCCCGGCGGCGCCGGCTGTCCATCAGGAGCGAGGCGGCGTACGCCAGGACGGCGACCAGGGCGAGGCCGTATCCGGCGGCCTTGTCCTCGAAGAAGTAGTTGGTGAGGTTCTCGACGATGCTGCCGCTCGGGGTGTTGATCGAGCCCTCACCGCCCATCATCCATTCCTGCAGACCGCTCCAGCCGAGGAACCCGGCCAGGGTGACGACGAAGGCCGGCACACCGATCTTGGCGAAGAAGAAGCCGTGCAGCGCGCCGAGCGCCGTGCCGGAGAGCACCGCGACGAGGACCGCCAGCCAGTCGTTCCAGCCGTGGTTGACGTTGAGCACGGCCCAGACGGCCGCGCCGACGCCGGCCACCGAGCCGACGGACAGGTCGATCTCGCCGAGCAGCAGCACGAAGACGATGCCGACCGCCATGATGCCGAGGCCGGAGCTGTAGACGGCGACGTTGGCGACGGAGCTGGCGGAGAGGAAGTTGCTGTTCTGGAGCTGGAAGACGATCGCGATGACGATCAGTCCGACGAAGACCGGCAGTGAGCCGAGCTCGCCGCCGCGCACCTTGCGGGTGAACTCGGACCAGTAGCCCTTGAGTCCCTCCTCGCGGACCAGCAGGCGCGGGTCCACCGCGGGCACGGGGGCCGCCGACGGCTCGACGGTCTTCTCGGCGGAGACCCGGGAGGTCTCGGCAGGGGTCTCGGGGGACTTGGGGGTCTTGGCGAGGTCGCTCACTTCGCGTCCTCCTTCGAGGCGGTGCGGGCCTGGCGGCGCGTGACGGCATTGTCCGTAGCGCCGGTGATCGCGGAGATGATCTCCTCGTGGGACGTGGTCGCCACGTCGAAGACTCCGTTGTTGCGGCCCAGCCGCAGCACCGCCACCTTGTCGGCGACCGCGCGCACGTCGGCCATGTTGTGGCTGATGAGGATGACGCCGTGACCGCGCTCGCGCAGTCGCTCGACGAGGTCGAGGACCTGGGCGGTCTGCTCGACGCCGAGGGCGGCGGTCGGCTCGTCGAGGATGACGACCTTGGGGTCGCCGATCAGGGCACGGGCGATGGCCACGACCTGGCGCTGACCGCCGGAGAGCGAGGCGACCGGGATACGGACGCTGGGGATCCGGATGGACAGGGTGTCCAGCAGTTCCTTGGCGCGCTTCTCCATCCCGATCTCGTCGAGGACCGAGGCCCTGCGCAGTTCGCTGCCGAGGAAGAGGTTGGCGACCACGTCGAGGTTGTCGCAGAGGGCCAAGTCCTGGTAGACGGTGGCGACTCCGAGCTCCTGGGCGTCGTTGGGCCGGTTGATCCGGACCGTCCGCCCCTCCCACTCGATGGCGCCTTCGTCGATCGGGTGGACACCCGAAATGGTCTTGACGAGGGTCGACTTGCCGGCGCCGTTGTCGCCGACCAGGGCGACCACTTCGCCGGAACGGATCTCCAGGTCCACATCGGTGAGCGCCTGGACGGCGCCGAACCGCTTGGAGACCCCGCGCAACGCCAGCACGGGCGTAGCGGACACGTGAATCATCTCCTTCGCCGCCTGACCGGCGGGGATGGTGCTGCTGAGCTCAAGGGGGCGGTGCCGGTCACCGGACCGCGGCGGCGGCCGGGAGGTCATCGGGCACCGGGCCGGGAGACCTCCGGACGGGTCCGCCTCGGAACGTCGTCGCCGGGGGACGACCGCGCGCCGAGGGCAGGGCCCGTGGGAGGTTCCGCCCGGCCGGGCCCGTGGCGCGTCCCGGGGGACGGTCGCACGCGGGTGACCGGAACCGTGGGAAGTCCGGCGCCCGCCCCTGCTGCGGGGCATGTGACGGGGCGGGCGCCGGACCGGACCGGGGGGACGCCGGCCGGCGGGCGTTACTTGATGCCGGCCGCGGCGCAGGCCGCCTTGTACTGGGCGGTGCAGATCTCCTCGACCTTGTACACCTTGTCCGCGACGATCGTGGAGGCAATGTTCTCCTTGGTCACGACCGAGGCGTCGTACAGCTTCGAGGGGATGCCCTTGAACTCGCCCGAGAGGCTGTCGACCTTGACCGGGGCCAGGTCGTCGATCTTCTCGCCCTTGAGCAGCCTGACGGCGATCTCGGCGGTGGTCTCGGCCTCCGGCTTGATCTGCTTGTAGATCGAGAAGGCCTGCTCGCCCGCGATGATCCGCTGCAGACCGGCGAGTTCGGAGTCCTGGCCGCCGACCGGGACCTTCACGTCCTGCTTCTTCAGGGCGGTGATGATGCCGCCGGCCATGCCGTCGTTGGCGGAGTAGACGCCCTGGAAGCCGTCCTTGCCCAGGGAGTCGATGGCCGCACCCATCTTCTTGTTGGCCTCGTCCGGCGACCAGTCCGGGATGTCCTGCTCGTAGACGACCTTCTTGACCTGCTTGTCGAGGACGCTGTGCGCGCCCTTCTTGAAGAAGGGGGCGTTCGGGTCGGTCGGCGAGCCGTTGATCATGACGACATTGCTGTCCTCGGCCTTGGCACCCAGCGCCTTGACCAGCGCCTCGCCCTGGAGCTGGCCGATCTTCTCGTTGTCGTACGACACATAGGCGGAGATCGGGCCCTCGGCGAGCCGGTCGTACGCGACGACCTTGACGTCCTTCTTCGCGGCCTGCTGGACCCAGGACTTGGCGGCCTTGTAGTCGACGGTGTCCAGGATGATGACCTTCACACCCTGGGTGACGAGCGCGTCGAACTGCTTCTTCTGGGTCTCGGTGTCCTGCGCGGCGTTGTTGTACTTGATCTCGCAGTCGCCGCACAGCGACTTGATCTTGTCCTCGATGATCGGACGGTCGAACGTCTCGTAGCGCGTGGTCTTGTTCTCCGGGAGGAGCAGACCGATGGTCTTGCCGTCGCCACCGCTGCCGGAGTCCTTGTCGTCGCCCGCCTTGCCGCAGGCGGCGAGGGAGAGGGCCATCGAGACCGCGGCCGTTCCTATGACCAGGCGTCGCGTCGTTGCGTTCATTACGGGTTGCCTCCCTGACGAGGCCGCAACGTTGCGGCCGAGGTGGCTGGCAGTCAACTCGGCTGCAACGTCAGCGTCAAGGAGTAAATCCTTAACGAGATGACAACGGTGCCATTCGTTATCTAAGTGAAGGCAGGAGTGCCCGTCGGCAGGGTGCTCTCCAAAAGGGGTGAATCCCCCATCTCGCTGAGCACCAGGGCCAGCGCCCCCAGCACCTCGGCCCGGCCGCCCAACGCGCCCGGCAGCACCGACAGTTGACGGGCCGCGCTGGGGATCGCGTACCGGGAGACCGAGTCGCGGATCGGCGCGAGCACCAGCTCCCCCGCCTCGGCGAGCGAGCCCCCGAGGACCACCCGGCTGGGGTTGAGCAGATTGCAGAGGTTGGCCACCCCGCTGCCGATGTGCCGCCCGACGTCCCCGATCACCCGGCGGCAGCCCGGGTCGCCCCCGCGGGCCAGCTGGACCACCCGCTCCATGGTGAGATCGGGCCCGTGACCGGGCCGGAGCAGCGGCAGGACGTACCGGGCCGCCGCGAAGGTCTCCAGGCACCCCCGGTTCCCGCAGCGGCACACCGGCCCCGACTCGTCGAGCGTGATGTGCCCGATCTCGCCGGCCGTGCCGCCCGGCCCCCGGTAGATCCGTCCGTCGATCACCAGGCCCGCGCCGACGCCGCTGGCGACCTTGATGTAGGCGAGGTCCTTGACGCCGCGCCCGCTCCCCCAGACCAGCTCGCCGAGCGCCCCGAGGTTGGCGTCGTTGTCGACGTGCACCGGCACGCCGAGCCGGCTCGCGAGTTCCTTGCTGGGGTTGATGCCCGTCCAGCCCGGCAGGATCGACGTGGAGCCCAGCGTGCCGGACTCCACGTCGATCGGGCCGGGAACACCGAGGCCCACCCCGATCACCTTGTCCTGGCTGATCCCGGTCGTCTCGATCAGCCGCTTCACGAGCTGCTCCGCCCGCCCGAACCCCTGCGCGGACGAGGCGTCCACGTCCAGCGGCTCGGCCTCCTCGGCCAGCACCTGGTGGGCGAGGTTGCCGACCGCCACCCGCAGGTGCGTGTGCCCGAAGTCGACGCCGATCACGATGCCCGCGTCACCGCTGAGCGAGACGCTGCGGGCCCGGCGGCCGCCCGCCGAGGTGGGGGTCACCTCGACCGTGCCGCCTTCCTTCAGTTCACGAACGATGTTGGAGACGGTGGCCGCTGACAGGCCGGTGCTCCGTGCGATCTCGGCCTGGGTGAGCGAACCCGCCATGCGCACCGCACGCACGACCCGCTCCAGGTTGGCGCGATGCAGAGACGTCTGCGACCCCGGAGTCTCCATTGACTCTCTCACTCCTAGCGTTCTCTCCAACATGTGAACTCCAAGCTGAGCGTTTTGAGGTACTCCCCGTCAAGACCTTGAGCGAGCGAAGCCTCGGATGAGCGCCCCCCGCCCGGGTTGCGCCCGCGCCCCCGCCCTCACCCGCGGCCGTCTCCGCCCGTCTCCCGGACGGCCGCCCGCACACGGGAACCGCCCGCCGGCGGGAAGCCGGCGGGCGGTTCGTACGGATGGTGCGTATGGGTGGTGCGCGGGGACGGCCCGTGCGGGCGAGGGACCGGGGCCGAGGGGCGGACCGTTACTTCACGGCGCCCGCGGTGAGTCCCGCGACGACCTGGCGCTGGAAGACGATGTAGGCCCCGAGGACCGGCAGCATCGCCATCACCAGCCCGGCGAACAGACCCGACCAGTCGCCCTTGTACCCCTGGCTGTTGGCCAGTTCGACCAGCCCCTGGGAGAGCACCCGCTGGTTCGGGTCGGTGTTGAGCACCGTCGGCAGCATGTACTGGTTCCACTGGCCGAGGAAGTTGAAGATGCCGACGCTGATCAGGCCGGGCTTCGCCATCGGCAGCATCACCTGGAAGAACGTCCGGGTGTGCGAGGCCCCGTCGAGCATCGCCGCCTCCGCCACCGAGGTCGGCAGCGTCCGGAAGAACGAGGTGAGGAAGAAGACGGTGAACGGCAGCGAGTACGCGATGTAGACCAGGATCAGTCCGTGCTGCGTGTTGAGCAGGGACATGTTGTTCATCACGAAGAACAGCGGGACCAGCGCCAGGATGATCGGGAAGCTCATCCCGCCGATGAACAGGAAGTACAGGAAGCGGTTGCCCGGGAAGTCGAACCGCGCCAGCACATAGGCCGCCATCGACCCCAGCAGCAGCGTGCCGACGAGCGAGCCGCCCACCACCACGATCGTGTTGAAGAAGTAGTCGCTCATGTGCGCCTGGCTCCAGGCGCGCGACCAGTTCTCGAAGTGCAGCTTGTCGGGCAGCGCCCACGGTGTCGACAGGATCGAGTCGTCCGTCTTGAACGACGCCATCACCGCCCAGAGCAGCGGCATGACCACCAGGATCGCCCAGATGATCAGCACACCGTGCGAGAAGACGTTGAGGACCTTGCCCTCGCTGCTCTTCTCCTCGACGGCCGGCGCGGGACGCCCGGCCGCGGGCGCCGGGTCCGCCGCCGGGGCCACGGGCGGGGTGTCAGTCGTCTTCACGTGTACTCACCTCGTACTGTCGAGCCGGACACGGAGGCCGACCTGTGGTGCCTGCTGGGGGTCCGGGGGCCGTCGCCCATCGTTCGCGGCATCAGAACTCCAGCCGTTCGCGCCGGCCCAGTCGCATCACGACGGCGGCGAAGAGCATGGTGACGATCAGCAGTCCGACACCGATCGTCGTCGCGTAGCCGGCCTGCCCGTCGCGGAAGGCCGTCTGGTAGACGTACAGCGGAAGGACCGTGGTGGAGTAGTCGGGGCCGCCGGGGCCCACGGTCATGACCTGTACGGCGGTGAACGCCTCCACGCCGAGGGCCAGGATGCCCATGTACACCCAGCCCGACTGGACCGTGTCCCAGAGCAGCGGCAGCGTGATCTTGAAAAATGTGGTGAAACGGTTTGCCCCGTCGAGGAGCGCCGCCTCGTAGAAGTCCTTGGGAATGGACGCCATTCCGGCCGAGAAGAGGACGACGAAGAATCCGACCGTCGACCAGATCAGCACCGTCATGACGCAGACGAGCGCCAGGTTCGGATCGCCGAGCCATTCGGGCTGGAAGGAATCCAGACCGATTCCCTTCAGCGTCGAGTTGATCATCCCGTCGCGCGGATTGAACGCGAACTGGAAGAGCAGGGCGACGATGACGATCGAGAGCACCTGCGGGAAGAAGTAGGCGATCTTGTAGAAACTCGACCCGCGCACGCCGGAGACCGTGGCGTTCTTCCGCCGACGGCCCCCGACATTGAGCATGAAGGCGAAGAACAGCGCCAGACCCAACGTCACCAGCGGCAGCAGCAGCACGAGCAGCACACTGTGCTGCAGCGACTTCCAGAAGATGTCGTCCTTGAACATCCTCGTGTAGTTGTCGAACCCGACCATCTTGAAGTCCGGGCTCAGGCCGGTCCAGTCCGTGAACGAGTAGTAGATGGACTGGATGAACGGCCAGATGACGAAGACCGCGTACAACGCCAGTGGGGCCACCAAGAACCCCACGATGAAACGGTACTTGCCGTGCTGCATCGTTTACCGACCCCGATCTTTCCGCGGGTGCCGCCGCTGGTGACGGTTGCTCACTGGTGCTTGTAGTGCTTGATGGACTGGTCCTTGGCCGCCGCGTCGGCGAAGGCCTGGATCTTCTTGATGGCCTCGGCGGGAGTCAGGCGGCCGGCCATCATCTCGCCGATGCCCGCCGTGCCGATCTGCTCCTTCTGGAGCTTCACGTACCAGTCCTGCATACGCGGGTTCACCACGTTGTCGCCGGCCTTCTTCAGCGCGTCGACACCGGCCTGCAGCGCGGTCGACAGGGTCAGGCCGTCGGTGCCGCCGTTGAAGGCGCTGAGCGACTTGACCTGCTTGGTGAAGTTCTTCGAGGACTCCTCGGAGAGCATGATGCGCAGCTGCTCCATGCCGCCCTCGGGGTTGTTCGCCTTGGCCGGGACGATGAAGGGCTCGCCGCCGGAGGCCCAGATGGTGCCGAACGGCATCTTGTCGGACGCGTCCAGGCCGGAGGGGGCCGCGACCATCATCTTGAAGTCCTTGGGCGTGGTCGGCGCCGCCTCGTTCTCCACCCACGAACCGTTCGGGATGAAGAGCGCCTTGCCCTTGGTCCACTCGGTCTGCGACTGGATGTGGGTGAGGCCGGGCGTGCCCTTGAGGATGTAGCCCTTCTTGTACAGCTCGTAGTACGCCTCGAACGCCGCCTTGACCGCGGGGTCCTTCCAGGCGTTCGGCTCCAGGTTGTCGATCTTGTCGAGAACCTCCCGGCCACCGATCTTGCCGATGAACGGGTAGAGCGAGAACGGCAGGTAGTAGGGGTACTTGCCCGGGTACGTCCAGCCGGCGATGCCCTGCTTCTTCGCCTTCGCACAGAGGGCGAGCATGGCGTCCCAGTCCTCCGGGTACTCCGCGTCGAGCTTCTCGAGCGCGGTCTGCGAGTACCAGACGCCGTAGACCGTGTACGCGTAGTACATGATCCAGACCGGGTCGCCGTCGAACTGGCCCATCTCCAGGACACCGGGGCGCAGCGTGTCGCGGACCTTCTTGTTCGGGTCGTCGATGGACGGGGCGTCCATCAGCGGCGTCAGGTCCATCAGCTGCTTCTTGCCGACCAGGACGCCCATGTCCATCTGCTCGGCGCCGGAGTTGTCGATCAGGTCCGGCGGGGTGCCGCCGTTGAAGCGCGGCTGCAGCTGCGACTGGATCTTCTGGGTCGCGGCGTGCTTGACCTTCGGGGCCTTCGGGAACGCCGCGTTGTACTTCTTCTCCGCGTCGATCGCGTACTGCTCGCCGAAGCCGCCGTTGAAGATGACGACTTCGAGCGGGGCCGTCTCGTTGACGCCGAGCGGGTTGGTCTTGGTGACCTTGCCCTTCTCGACCTTCTTGTCGCTGCCGCCGTCGCTGCTCGCGCACGCCGACAGGAAGCCCATCGCCGGAACGCTGATCAGGCCGAGTGCGGCAGATCGCTTGATCACATCGCGACGGCCGGGGCCCTCATTCTTGTGGGCGGAGGTGGATCCCATGCTCAAGTCCTCGCCTTCTCCAGGACTCAGGCGGTGTGTACCGGTCGCCCGTCGAAATTCGCCTCAGGCGAAGGGCCCCGCCACCGCGGTCAGTTGCGCTTGGGTACTGCTGATTCAAGGCTAGCCACGTGCTTCGGGGGTGGAGGGGGCCGGACATCGGGCGCATTTCTCGCGCCGTGCCCGTCCGTTCCCCCCGCGTCCCCCTCGTCCGCGCCGACGAAACATCGGTGCGGACGCCGACAGGTATAGTCCACTCACACTCAACTGAGCAAGATCGAACACAAGGTTGAGCAGCAGTCTTTCCCGAGTTGAGACCTCGCGGATACCTGGAACCCGCGCCTCCCGCTCCGGCTGTAACGTTTTCCGCATTACGGTCGATAAGGTCGGCCACTGCTTTCCAACACCCTTGACACATCAAGCCACTTGCCTCCCTACTGGACCTTGCGCACCTCTTTGACAACGTTGTCCATGCGTACGTCCCCGGGAGGAATGGCTCGGCATGCAGCCCCGACATGGTTCTCGCAGAAGACAAAGCCGTACGGTCGCGCTGATCGCGGCCTCGCTCGTCCTGGTCGCGACCGCTCCCGCCGCCGCGGCGCAGTCGGCCGGCCCGCCCGGAAAGGACCGGGTCCTCACGGGGGAACGAACCTTCAGATCTTCCTTCGAAGCGGACGAAAAGCAGCCGGACTGGCTCGACTCGGTGGAAGAGGGCCCGGACGGCAAGAAACGGTCATCGGGTGTCGACGGCGGCTTCTCCGCAGGAATACCGGGCAATGTCACCGACCGGGTGACGGACGTCCGCGCCAGTGGCGAGAACACCGGCGGCGGGGAGGTCAAGGAGAACCTGATCGACGGGGAGCCCGGCACCAAGTGGCTGACCTTCGAGCCCACCGGCTGGATCGAGTTCGACCTCGCCGAACCGGTCGAGGTCGTGACGTACGCGCTGACCTCGGCCAACGACCACGACGAGCGCGACCCGAGGGACTGGACCCTGCAGGGCTCCGCCGACGGCACCGACTGGAAGGAACTCGACTCCCGGACCGACCAGACCTTCACCGAACGGTTCCGGACGAAGTCGTACGACTTCGCCTCCGACACGGCCTACCGGCACTTCCGGCTGCGGATCACGAAGAACAACGGCTCCCCCGACATCACCCAGCTCGCCGACGTCCAGTTCTCCGACGGCGACACCTCCACCCCGGCCCCGGCGCAGATGCTCAGCCGGCCCGAGCGCGGCCCCTCCGGCTCCCCCACGGCCAAGGCGGGCGCGGGCTTCACCGGCCGGAAGGCCCTGCGGTACGCGGGTACGCACAAGGCGGACGGCCGGGGCTACTCGTACAACAAGGTCTTCGACGTGAACACGGCCGTCACCCGTGACACCTCGCTGTCCTACCTGGTGTATCCCCAGATGGGCGAGACGGACCTCGCCTACCCGGCCACGCACGTGGCGGTCGACCTGGCGTTCACGGACGGCACGTACCTGAGCGAGCTGCGGGCCACCGACAGCAACGGCGGCCCGCTGACCCCGCAGGGCCAGGCCGACGCCAAGCGGCTGTACGTCAACCAGTGGAACAGGGTCGAGTCGGCGATCGGCACGGTAGCTGCGGGCAAGACGGTGGACCGCGTCCTGGTGGCATACGACTCGCCCCGGGGCACGGCGAAGTTCCAGGGCTGGATCGACGACATCGCGATCGCCCCGAAGGCGCCCGAGAAGCGCCGCGCCCATCTGTCCGACTACGCCTCGACGGTCCGCGGCACCAACTCCAGCGGCGCCTTCTCCCGCGGCAACAACTTCCCCGCCACCGCCGTGCCGAACGGCTTCAACTTCTGGACACCGGTCACCAACGCCGGCTCGACGAGCTGGCTGTACGACTACGCGCGCGGCAACAACGCCGACAACCTCCCCACCCTCCAGGCATTCAGCGCCAGCCACGAGCCGAGCCCCTGGATGGGCGACCGGCAGACCTTCCAGCTGATGCCGTCGGCGGTCGCCGGCACCCCGGACGCCGCCCGCGGGGCGCGGGCGCTGCCCTTCCGTCACGAGAACGAGACCGCGAGGCCGCACTACTACGGGGTGACCTTCGACAACGGCCTCAAGGCCGAGATGACCCCGACCGACCACGCGGCCCGGATGCGGTTCACCTATCCCGGCGACGACGCGAGCGTGGTCTTCGACAACGTCTCCAACGACGGCGGCCTCACCCTCGACCCGGCCACCAGCTCCTTCACCGGCTTCTCCGACGTGAAGAGCGGCGGCTCGACCGGCGCGACCCGGCTGTTCGTGTACGGCGTCTTCGACGCCCCGGTCACCGCGAGCGGCAAGCTGTCCGGCGGCGGCGGTGACGACGTCACGGGCTACCTCCGTTTCGACGCCGGCAAGGACCGCACGGTGAACCTGCGGCTGGCCACCTCTCTCATCGGCGTCGACCAGGCGAAGCGGAACCTCGCCGCCGAGATCCCGGCCGCCCGCTCCTTCGACCGGGTCGAGGACCGCGCGCAGCGGGCCTGGGACGACATCCTGGGGAAGGTGGAGGTCGAGGGGGCCACGGCCGACCAGCTGACCACCCTCTACTCCAACCTGTACCGGCTGTACCTGTACCCGAACTCGGGCTTCGAGAAGGTGGACGGCAAGGACAAGTACGCCAGCCCCTTCTCCCCGCAGACCGGCCCCGACACCCCGACGCACACCGGCGCGAAGATCGTCGAGGGCAAGGTGTACGTCAACAACGGCTTCTGGGACACCTACCGGACCACCTGGCCCGCGTACTCCCTGCTCACCCCGGGCAGGGCCGGCGAGATGGTGGACGGCTTCGTCCAGCAGTACAAGGACGGCGGCTGGATATCCCGCTGGTCGTCCCCCGGCTACTCGGACCTGATGACCGGCACCTCCTCGGACGTCGCGTTCGCCGACGCGTACGTCAAGGGCGTGCGGTTCGACGCCGAGGCGGCGTACGAGGCGGCCCTGAAGAACGCCACGGTGGTCCCGCCGACCTCGGGCGTCGGCCGCAAGGGCATGGTGACCTCCCCGTTCACCGGTTACGCGAACACCTCGACGCACGAGGGCCTGTCCTGGTCGCTGGAGGGCTACCTCAACGACTACGGCATCGCGCGGATGGCCGAGGCCCTCCACAGGAAGACCGGGAAGGCCCGGTACGAGGAGGAGGCCGCGTACTTCCTCGACCGCGCCCGCAACTACGTCCGGCTCTTCGACCCGAAGGCGGGCTTCTTCCAGGGCAGGGACGCCGGGGGCGGCTGGCGGCTCCCCTCGGAGGAGTACGATCCGCGGGTCTGGGGCTACGACTACACGGAGACCAACGGCTGGGGCTACGCCTTCACGGCCCCGCAGGACAGCCGCGGTCTGGCCAACCTGTACGGCGGGCGCGCCGGTCTGGCGAAGAAGCTCGACACGTACTTCGCCACCCCGGAGACGGCCGGCCCCGAGTTCGTCGGCTCGTACGGCGGTGTCATCCACGAGATGACCGAGGCGCGCGACGTGCGGATGGGGCAGTACGGCCACAGCAACCAGGTCGCCCACCACGCCACCTACATGTACGACGCGGCCGGGCAGCCCTGGAAGACGCAGGAGAAGGTCCGCGAGGTCCTGGGCCGGCTCTACACGGGCAGCGACATCGGGCAGGGCTACCACGGCGACGAGGACAACGGCGAGCAGTCGGCCTGGTACCTCTTCTCCGCGCTCGGCTTCTACCCGCTGGTCATGGGCAGCGGCGAGTACGCGATCGGCTCCCCGCTCTTCGAGAAGGCCACCGTCCATCTGGAGAACGGCCGGGACCTGGTCGTCCGGGCGCCGGAAAACAGCGCGAAGAACATCTATGTGCAGGGCCTGCGGGTCAACGGCAAGAAGTGGACCTCGACCGCCCTGCCGCACGGACTGCTGGCCAAGGGCGGTGTGCTGGACTTCGCCATGGGCCCCGAGCCGTCCTCGTGGGGCACCGGCAAGGACGCGGCCCCGGTCTCGATCACCACGGACGACGAGGTGGCGTCGCCGCGGACGGACGTGCTGAAGGGCGCGGGCGCCCTGTTCGACGACACGTCGGCCACCTCGGCGGAGGTGGCCGCGGTGGACCTGCCGGTCTCCTCGGCCACGGAGGCGGTCCGCTACACGCTGACATCGGACACGGCGGCCGGGGCCCCGTCCGGCTGGGTCCTCCAGGGCTCGTCGGACGGCACCACGTGGAAGGACCTCGACAGGCGCCGGGCCGAACGGTTCGCCTGGGACCGGCAGACGCGGGTCTTCTCGGTGAACGCTCCGGGGACGTACGCCCACTACCGCCTGGTGTTCGCCGGCGGGGGCAGGCTGGCGGAACTGGAGCTGTTCTCCTGACCCCGGGCTCCCCCGTCTCACGGCCGGCGGCCGGTGCCCCTTCCCCCGGGGCGCCGGCCGCCGGTCCGTTCACCGGTCCCGGTCCCGCTCCGGGATCTCCGGGACGGCCCGGGAGAACAGGCTCTCGGGCAGCGTCACGTTCCACGCCGTGATCACCGGCTGGCCGTGCTCGGTGCCCAGCCGCGAGACGGCTCCCGTGGCGAGCTGGAACAACGTGCCCTCGGCCGGGGTCAGTCCGAGGTAGCGGGCGGTGAGCACCCGCAGGAAGTGGGAGTGGGCGACGAGCGCGACGTCCTCGCCCTCGTCCCGGCCCGCGGCCTTCACGACCTCGGCCAGCACCCGGTCGGCGCGGGCACCGACCTCGGCGGGCGTCTCCCCGGGGTGCGCCTCGGGCCCGGGGGCGACCCCGTCGGTCCACAGGTTCCAGCCGGGGCGGGAGCGGTGGATCTCGTCGGTGGTGATCCCCTCGTAGCCGCCGTAGTCCCACTCGCGCAGTTCCGGCGTGATGCGGGGAGCGGCGAGCCCGGCGAGCTCCGCGGTGCGCCGGGCGCGTACCGCGGGGCTGACCAGGGTGAGTGCGATCGGCCGGTCGGCGAGCAGGGGCGCCAGCGCACGGGCCTGGAGTTCGCCGAGGGGAGTCAGGGGCAGATCGGTGTGACTCGTGTGCTGTCCGGACCGCGACCACTCCGTCTCGCCGTGCCGGATCAGGATCAGCTCGCCCATGGTGTTCCGCTCTCTCCTTCTGTTTCCGTACCGCTGTCTCTTGTCGCTGCGTGAACCCGCGGGCCCACGATCGCATTCCCGTACGCCCGGCGGCGGGTGCGGCTCGCCCTCGGCGTACGGGCGGTGACGGGTCGTCCGGCTCCGGTGGGCCGGTACGGGAAAGGGCCGCCCCCCTTCGTCGTGCGAAGGGGGGCGGCCCGTTGTCTCCTGCCGGATCGGCTACTTGCGGATCAGGCTGCGGAGCACGTACTGCAGGATGCCGCCGTTGCGGTAGTAGTCCGCCTCACCGGGGGTGTCGATGCGGACGACGCCGTCGAACTCCACACCGGTGTCGGTGGTGACCTTGACGGTGCGCGGCGTGGTGCCGTCGTTCAGCTCGGTCACACCGGCGATGGAGAAGGTCTCCTCACCGGTCAGGCCGAGGGACTCGGCCGTCTGCCCCTCCGGGAACTGGAGCGGGAGGACGCCCATGCCGATGAGGTTCGAGCGGTGGATGCGCTCGTAGGACTCGGCGATGACGGCCTTGACGCCGAGGAGCGCGGTGCCCTTGGCGGCCCAGTCGCGCGACGAGCCGGAGCCGTACTCCTTGCCCGCCAGGATCACCAGCGGGGTGCCCGCGGCCTGGTAGTTCTGCGAGGCGTCGTAGATGAACGACACCGGACCGCCGTCCTGGGTGAAGTCGCGGGTGAAGCCGCCCTCGGTGCCCGGCGCGATCTGGTTGCGCAGGCGGATGTTGGCGAAGGTGCCGCGGATCATGACCTCGTGGTTGCCACGGCGCGAGCCGTAGGAGTTGAAGTCACGACGCTCGATGCCGTGCTCCGTGAGGTACTTGCCGGCCGGGGTGTCGGCCTTGATGGCACCGGCCGGGGAGATGTGGTCGGTGGTGACCGAGTCGCCGAGCTTGGCCAGGACACGGGCGCCGGCGATGTCCTCGACCGGGGTCGTCTCCATGGTCATGCCCTCGAAGTACGGGGGCTTGCGCACGTAGGTGGACTCGGAGTCCCACTCGAAGGTGTTGCCGGTCGGGATCGGCAGCGCCTGCCACTGGGCGTCGCCCGCGAAGACGTCCTGGTAGGACTTGTTGAACATGTCCTCGCCGATGGCGTTCGCCACGACGTCGTTGACCTCGGCCTCGGACGGCCAGATGTCCGCGAGGTGGACGGGCTTGCCGTCCTGGTCGACGCCGAGGGCGTCCTTGGTGATGTCGACCTTCATCGAACCGGCGATGGCGTACGCGACGACCAGCGGCGGGGACGCCAGGTAGTTCATCTTGACGTCGGGGTTGATCCGGCCCTCGAAGTTGCGGTTGCCGGAGAGCACCGAGGTCACGGCCAGGTCGTGCTCGTTGACCGCCTTGGAGACCTCCTCCGGCAGCGGGCCGGAGTTGCCGATGCAGGTGGTGCAGCCGTAGCCGACGAGGTTGAAGCCGACCTTGTCGAGGTACGGGGTCAGGCCCGCCTTGTCGAAGTAGTCGGTGACGACCTTGGAGCCCGGGGCGAGGGTGGTCTTGACCCACGGCTTGCGGGTCAGGCCCTTCTCGACCGCCTTCTTCGCCACGAGCGCCGCGGCGACCATGACGTACGGGTTCGAGGTGTTGGTGCAGGAGGTGATCGCGGCGACGGTGACGGCGCCGTGGTCCAGCTCGTACGTCGAACCGTCGGGGGCGGTCACGGTGACCGGGTTGGACGGACCGCCGTTGGGCGTGACGGCCGGGGCGTCGGAGGCCGGGAAGGACTCCTTGCCCGCCTCGTCGACCTCGTCCACGTAGTTGCGCACGTCCTGCGCGAACTGCTGGGCGGCGTTGGCCAGGACGATGCGGTCCTGCGGGCGCTTCGGGCCGGCGATGGAGGGGACGACCGTGGCGAGGTCGAGCTCCAGCTTCTCGGAGAAGTCCGGCTCGGCGGCCGGGTCCAGCCAGAGGCCCTGCTCCTTG
The DNA here is from genome assembly GCF_042889165.1 of Streptomyces sp. NPDC002669. Taxonomy (NCBI): domain Bacteria; kingdom Bacillati; phylum Actinomycetota; class Actinomycetes; order Kitasatosporales; family Streptomycetaceae; genus Streptomyces; species Streptomyces sp. NPDC002669. The sequence goes on from NZ_JBIAQQ010000001.1 coordinate 462,601, forward strand.
GCGTACGCCTCGACGAGCGCGACCTGCTGCTCGTCACGGCCGGTCAGGCGCAGGTACTTCAGCGTCTCGTCGTCGATCGGGAAGATCGCGGCGGTGGAGCCGAACTCCGGCGACATGTTGCCGATGGTGGCGCGGTTCGCGAGCGAGGTGGCGGCGACGCCCTCGCCGTAGAACTCGACGAACTTGCCGACGACACCGTGCTTGCGGAGCATCTCGGTGATGGTCAGCACGAGGTCGGTGGCGGTGGTGCCGGCCGGGAGCTCACCGGTCAGCTTGAAGCCGACGACGCGCGGGATGAGCATCGAGACCGGCTGGCCGAGCATCGCGGCCTCGGCCTCGATGCCGCCGACGCCCCAGCCCAGGACACCGAGGCCGTTGACCATGGTGGTGTGCGAGTCGGTGCCGACGAGGGTGTCGGGGTAGGCCTGGCCGCCCCGGACCATGACCGTGCGGGCCAGGTGCTCGATGTTGACCTGGTGGACGATGCCGGTGCCCGGGGGGACGACCTTGAACTCGTCGAAGGCGGTCTGGCCCCAGCGCAGGAACTGGTAGCGCTCCTTGTTGCGGCCGTACTCCAGCTCGACGTTCTGGCCGAAGGCGTCCTTCGTGCCGAACTTGTCGGCGATGACGGAGTGGTCGATGACCAGCTCGGCCGGGGCGAGGGGGTTGATCTTCGCCGGGTCGCCGCCCAGCTCCTTGACGGCCTCGCGCATGGTGGCGAGGTCCACGACGCACGGCACACCGGTGAAGTCCTGCATGATCACGCGGGCCGGCGTGAACTGGATCTCCTGGCTGGGCTGGGCCTGGGAGTCCCAGCCGCCGAGGGCCCGGATGTGGTCGGCGGTGATGTTCGCGCCGTCCTCGGTGCGGAGCAGGTTCTCCAGCAGCACCTTCAGGCTGTAGGGGAGGCGCGCGGAGCCCTCGACCTTGTCCAGCTTGAAGATCTCGTACGACTCGTCGCCCACGCGCAGCGTGCTGCGGGCGTCGAAGCTGTTCGCCGACACGACAGTCTCCTTCATCAATGTGCGCGTACTCCGCGCCGCGCCTCTCTTACGGCGGGCGCCGCGTGGTGCCGCCTACGGCCCCGGCCATCCGCTAAGGTAAGGCTTGGTTAGGTAACCCTTACCATCTGGCTGGCGCGTGCGCCTTCGGCATATATCTCGATGTCGAGATAACTCTAGTACATCACCGTGGCGCGGTCATGCCCGGCCGGTGCCCCCTGCGCCCGCCTGCGGCCATGTGGGCCATCGACCGGGACCGGTCCGCGCCGCCCGACACCCCCGCTCGCCGGATCAAGGGGTGGCGACGAGTTCGCCGAGCCGCGTGGCGAGCCACGGCCTGCGGCCGCCGGCCAGCATCCGGCCGCTCGCGATCGCCTTCCAGATCGGCGTGCGCCGGAAGGCGACCAGCAGGAACGCGACCGGCGCCGCCGTGATCCGGCAGTCGTAGCCGCGCGGCGGGGCGTCGCGGGTCACCGTCATCGCCCCGTCCTCGACGACGACCGCCAGTCGCGGCCCGCCCTTGATCCTGAGGTCGAACGCGATGCCGACCCCCCGCGCCTTCTCCTCGTCCAGGGCCAGCGCCATCATCGTCGGCATCGACTGACCGATCACCAGGGCCGCCTCGTCCGGGCCGATCGACCACGGGAGTCCGGCACCGCGCGCGATGTCCAGGCCGTGCACCAGGCTCTCACCGAGCAGCAGACCGGTCATCGTCGCCAACGAGACCGTCGCCCCGTACCAGGGCACGGCGACGGGGGTGTCCGGGGCGAGGCCCTCGGTGATCCGGAGGAACGCCCCGCCCCGTTCGGCGACGACATCGCCGGGACGGGCGCGCTCCTCGCCATCGAAGAGGCCGACGGACCCGGCGTTCACGGCCGCGATCCGCTCGCCGAACGACACCTCGCCCGACGGCAGCAGGCTGTCCCACTCCACGGCCCCGTCGGCGGAGACGAGGGAGCAGTACCCGAGGTACACGGCCGCGAGGTGCGCGCCGACGTCGCCCACCGTCCACTCCGGGACGCCGGAGGCCGCGCCCGCGTCGGGGACGTCGCGCAACAGCCGGACCAGCCGCGGGATCACCCCGCCCAGCGCGGCGCGGGCCCTCTCGTGCTCGGCGACGGGATCGAAGCTCGTGACGGTGCCCATACCCACTCCCCACGCTGCGGACGGGCCCGCAGATTACCGCCGAGTAGCGTCATCGCGACAGGGCCCGCGCGGCCCCGGCAGGGGAGGTAATCGCTGGGGCGCCCGGCCCGCGGGGACTAACCTCCGTGCGATGGGAGTGTGCATCGAGGTCCTGATCGTGGACTGGGAACGACTGGGAACCGTCCCGGCGGACGAGCAGTCCGCCCTTCTCTGGGACGTCTTCGACGACGATGACACCTGGGACTCCCCTCCTCCGGCGGGGTGGGTCCGGCCGAGGAAGGAGGACGCCGACTGGTGCCGCAGATACGACTTCCACGGCACGCTCGGCTCCTACAAGCCCCACTTCTGGGCGGGCGAACGGTGGGAGGACGTCCGCGACCACGCCGCCCCCGGTCTGCGCACCGCCCTGGACCACTACCTGTCGGCGCTGTTCTGGGGCGGCCTTCCGTTCATGGACGGCGGCGACGGCGAGGAGGCGCCCGAGCCGGAATGTCCCTGGAACGTGAGGACGTTGATGTGGTCCGCACCGGACGAGGTGCCGGGGATCAAGCGGCTCTGGGACCGGACCGCGCCCGAACTCGACACGCTGCGGGAGCCGTTCGCGAAGCACGCCGCGTCCCCGGGAAGCTGGATCGCGGACTTCGACGAGTTCGCCCTGCTGCTGAAGGACTGGGGCGAGGTCATGACCGAGGCCGAACGGCGCGGCTGGGGAGTCCTCGGCCTCTACTGCTGACCGTCCGGCATTCATGAGAACGCGTCGTCCATGAAGGCGCGAACCACCGAAGACGAAGGAGAGAGCGGAACGTGAACGAAGCCGACGGATTCAAGGGCATCTCCCCGACCACCCTCGCCGACCTCCTGGGACGCGAACAGGTCATGGACATCGGCATCCGCCCGTTGTGGTCCCCGATGCCGCGCGTCGCCGGACCGGCGTTCACCGTGCGGTGCCCGCCGGGCGACAACCTCATGCTCCACGCGGCCATCCACCGCGCGGAACCCGGCTCCGTCATCGTCGTCGAGTCGGGCGACGTGGACCACGCGCTCGCCGGCGGGAACGTCTGCGCCGTCGCCCGGCGCCGGGGGATCGCGGCGTTCGTGGCCGACGGGGTGATCCGCGACCTCGCCGAGGTGCGCGAGATGGGCTTCCCCGTCTTCGCCCGGGGCGTCATCCCCATCCCGGGCACGAAGAAGGCCGTCGAGCCGCTGGGCGGGCCGGTGCGGTGCGGCGGTGTGCCGGTGAACGCCGGTGACATCGTGGTGGCCGACGAGGAGGGCATCGTGGTCACGCCCCGGGACCGGCGGGAGCAGGTGCTCGCCGACGCCCGGAAGAAGGCGGACAAGGAGGCCGGTGAGTCCCTCGACGCCTGGGAGGCCGCGCACCGCGCCCGCATCGACGCCGTCCTGCGCGCGAACGGCTTCGAGGACTGACGACGAGGAACACCCCGTGCCCCGGACGGACGCGCAGCGCGTGCCGTCGCGGCGGCCCGCGGGAACCATGGAACGCGCGGTGAGCGCCGGGCCCGTACCACTCGTACGGGCCCGGAAGCACGACCGCCACGCGGTCACGCGCACCCGTTCACCCGAACGGCATACCCCGGCGCAGGGCTCATCTCATATCTGAGATAACCTTTCGCCATGTCAGACGATTACCTCGTACGCATCGGCAAGCTCATCCGTGACGCCCGTCAGCACCGGGGCTGGACACAAAGTCAGCTCGCCGAGGCGCTCGGCACCAGCCAGAGCGCCGTGAACCGCATCGAGCGCGGCAACCAGAACATCAGCCTTGAGATGATCGCGCGCATCGGTGAGGCGCTCGACAGCGAGATCGTGTCGCTCGGCTACGCCGGGCCCATGCACCTGCGGGTGGTCGGCGGGCGCCGGCTCTCGGGCTCCATCGACGTCAAGACGAGCAAGAACGCGTGCGTGGCACTGCTCTGCGCCTCGCTGCTCAACAAGGGCCGCACGGTGCTGCGCCGGGTGGCCCGGATCGAGGAGGTCTACCGCCTCCTGGAGGTGCTCAACTCCATCGGCGTGCGCACCCGGTGGATCAACGGGGGAACCGACCTGGAGATCGTCCCGCCGGCCCGGCTCGACATGGACGCCATCGACGCGGACGCCGCGCGCCGGACGCGTTCCATCATCATGTTCCTCGGTCCGCTGCTGCATCGCATGGACCGGTTCAAGCTCCCGTACGCGGGCGGCTGCGACCTCGGCACGCGGACCATCGAGCCGCACATGATCGCGCTGCGCCGCTTCGGCCTGGAGATCGCCGCGACCGAGGGCATCTACCACGCCCAGGTCGACCACGCGGTCACCCCCGGCCGCCCCATCGTCCTGACCGAGCGCGGCGACACCGTGACCGAGAACGCGCTGCTGGCCGCCGCCCGGCACGACGGCACCACCGTCATCCGCAACGCGTCCTCCAACTACATGGTCCAGGACCTCTGCTTCTTCCTGGAGACGCTCGGCATACGCGTGGACGGCATCGGCACGACCACACTGACCGTGCACGGAGTCCCGCACATAGACGTGGACGTCGACTACTCCCCCTCCGAGGACCCGGTCGAGGCGATGAGCCTCCTCGCCGCCGCCGTGGTGACGGAGTCCGAGCTGACGATCCGCCGGGTGCCGATCGAGTTCCTGGAGATCGAACTCGCGGTGCTGGAGGAGATGGGCGTCGACTGCGACCGCACGACGGAGTACGCCGCCGACAACGGCCGCACCCGCCTGGTCGACCTCACGGTCCGGCCCTCCAAGCTGGAGGCGCCGATCGACAAGATCCACCCCATGCCGTTCCCCGGGCTCAACATCGACAATGTGCCCTTCTTCGCGGCGATCGCCGCCTCGGCCCACGGCCAGACCCTCATCCACGACTGGGTCTACGACAACCGGGCCATCTACCTCACCGATCTGAACCGCCTCGGCGGCAGGCTCCAACTCCTCGACCCGCACCGGGTGTTGGTCGAGGGCCCGACCCGCTGGCGCGCCGCCGAGATGATGTGCCCGCCCGCCCTGCGCCCCGCGGTGGTGGTGCTGCTCGCCATGATGGCGGCGGAGGGCACCTCCGTCCTGCGCAACGTGTACGTCATCAACCGGGGTTACGAAGAGCTGGCGGAACGGCTCAACTCGGTGGGTGCGCAGATCGAGATCTTCCGGGACATCTGAGTCGCGGACACCGTCACACCCCTTCTTCACCGCGAACGCCGTCGCGCCCTTCCCCACCCCCGCATGCGTGCCGGGCGGGGAAGGGCGCGGCGGCATTTCCGTTGTTTCTCCGGGGAGTTGGGCCGGGAGGAGTCATGCCTTCCAGTTGTTCGAGGCCGTCACTACCGCATCGCCGAATGCCAAATCGGCCACCTGTCGGGTGCATCGCCGATTGCGGCCGAATCATGTCGGTCCTCGGGCAAACATGCGCAAGGGCACGATCATCGTATCGAGTTAACGTCGACGGCTTCCCTTGCTCCGGGAAGCGAAGCGGCAACTAGGGTTCCCCTGGATCTGGACGGATTCCCGTCACATACCCCATTCCTCCCCTGTTGCCCGATGACGTCCGCATACGCGTGTCGCCGCCCTCCCAAGGAGCGCTTGCCCGATGACTGTTGACTCGAGCCCGGAAGTACGACCGGAGCTGCCCCGGCAATCCAGCCTGGGCACGGCGGCCGCCCGCAACCTGGCCACCACGACCAAATCGGCCCCGCAGATGCAGGAGATCACCTCCCGCTGGCTGCTGAGGATGCTCCCCTGGGTGGAGGCCCGGGGCGGGGCCTACCGGGTGAACCGCCGCCTGTCCTACACCGTCGGCGACGGGACCGTGGAGTTCGTCCAGGACGGCTCCCGGGTCAGGGTGATCCCCCGCGAACTCGGTGAACTGGCCCTGCTGCGCGGCTTCGACGACGTGGAGGTGCTGACCGCGCTCGCCGGGCGCTGCGTCCAGCACGACTTCCAGGCGGGCGAGACGCTGGTCGAGCACGGGACGCCCGCGGACAAGCTGCACCTGATCGCCCACGGACGCGTCAACCAGACCTCCGTCGGCAACTACGGCGACGAGGTCGCGCTGGAGGTGCTGGCCGACGGCGACCGGTTCGGGGAGCACGCCCTCCTGGACGGGGACGGCCGGTGGGACCGCACCGTCACCGCCGAGACCTCGGGCACGCTGCTCACACTGTCGCGCGCCGACTTCGCGGCCGTGCTGTCCACTGCGCCGGGCCTCCAGGCCCACGTCCAGGAGTTCTCCTCGCTTGCCGGCCGGCGGCAGAACCACCGCGGCGAGGCGGAGATCGCGATGTCGGCCGGTCACGTCGGGGAGCACGAACTGCCCGGCGCCTTCGTCGACTACGAACTGCACCCGCGCGAGTACGAACTCTCGGTCGCCCAGACCGTTCTGCGGGTCCACACCAGGGTCGCCGACCTCTACAACGAGCCGATGAACCAGACCAAGGAGCAACTCCGGCTCACCATCGAGGCGTTGCGCGAACGCCAGGAACACGAGCTGATCAACAACCGGGAGTTCGGCCTGCTCCACAACGCCGACTTCAAGCAGCGCATCCAGACGCACTCCGGTCCGCCGACCCCGGACGACCTGGACGAACTGCTCTGCCGGCGCCGCGGTTCCAAGTTCTTCCTCGCGCACCCGCGGACGATCGCGGCGATCGGGCGCGAGTTCAACGCGCGCGGGATCTACCCCGACCACACCGATCTCGGGGGCCAGCAGGTCCCGGCCTGGCGCGGGGTGCCGATCCTCCCCTGCAACAAGATCCCCATCACGCCGGAGAAGACCAGCTCGATCCTGGTCATGCGTACCGGCGAGGACAACCAGGGCGTCGTCGGCCTGCACCAGACCGGGCTGCCGGACGAGTACGAGCCGGGCCTGTCGGTCCGCTTCATGGGCATCGACGAGAAGGCGATCATCTCCTACCTCGTCAGCACCTACTACTCCGCCGCGATCCTCGTGCCGGACGCGGTCGGTGTGCTGGAGAACGTGCAGATCGCCCGCTGGCCCAAGTAACGGCCCCGGCCCGGAGGGCAGACGCGCGACGTCCCGGTCCCCCGGGGAGGTCGCGCGTGCCCGAGGGCCCCGGACAGCCGCCCACCCACCGAGGAGCCATGGATGCCCGTGCCCGAACTGCCGCCGCCGCAGTCGAGCCTGCCCGAGGCCGCTTCCCGCTTCGGGACGCACGTACTGGCTGCCGCCGCGGCCCGCGCCCACGATGTCGGGGCCGTCTTCGGCGGCCCGCCCGCCGCGCCCACACTCTCCGCGCCCGCCCCGACCGTCCCCGAGACCCCGGCGCCCCCGGCACCGGCCGCCGACCTGGACCGGATCCTGCGCGGCCCCAACGGGCTGGGCACGGCGGGTCTGCGCCTGACCCCGCGGGAGGAACCGCCGACGCCTCCGGTCCCCTCCGCGGGGGCGCCGGAAGGCGTGCCCGTCCCGGGCCTCTACCACCACCCGGTGCCCGAGCCCGACCCGGTGCGGGTCGAGGAGGTCAGCCGAAGGATCAAGGCCTGGGCGCTGGACGAGGTCTCCCTGTATCCGGAGGAGTGGGAGGAGCAGTTCGACGGCTTCTCCGTGGGCCGTTACATGGTCGGCTGCCACCCGGACGCGCCCACCGTCGACCACCTGATGCTCGCCACGCGTCTGATGGTGGCCGAGAACGCGGTGGACGACTGCTACTGCGAGGACCACGGGGGCTCGCCCGTCGGCCTCGGCGAACGCCTCCTGCTGGCGCACACCGCCCTCGACCCCCTGTACACGACGGCGGAGTACCAGCCGCAGTGGGCGAAGTCGCTCCACTCGGACGCGCCCCGGCGCGCCTACCGCTCCGCCATGGAGTACTTCGTGCGTGCGGCCAGCCCCTCCCAGGCGGACCGGTTCCGGCACGACATGGCCCGGTTGCACATGGGGTACCTCGCCGAGGCGGCCTGGGCCCAGCTGGGCCGCGTCCCGGAGGTGTGGGAGTACCTGGCGATGCGTCAGTTCAACAACTTCCGCCCCTGCCCGACCATCACCGACACCGTCGGCGGCTACGAACTGCCGGCGGACCTGCACGCCCAGGCCGCCATGCAGAAGGTCATCGCCCTCGCGGGAAACGCGACGACCATCGTGAACGACCTGTACTCGTACACCAAGGAGCTCGACGCCCCCGGGCAGCACCTGAACCTGCCCGTCGTGATCGCCGAGCGCGAGGGCCTCTCCGACCGGGACGCCTATCTGAAGTCGATCGAGGTCCACAACGACCTCATGCACGCCTTCGAGACCGAGGCCGCGGCCCTGGCCGCCATCTGCCCCGTACCGACCGTGCAGCGCTTCCTGCGGGGCGTGGCCGCGTGGGTCGACGGCAACCACCACTGGCACCAGTCCAACACCTATCGCTACAGCCTGCCCGATTTCTGGTAAGAGAATGGATTCATCCGTGCCCAACACCGAGCTCACCGCCACCGCCGCGTCCCCGCTCATCCCCCACCCCGCGACGCCCTACCAGGGGGACATCGCCCGCTACTGGGACGGGGAGGCCAGGCCCGTCAACCTGCGTCTCGGCGCTGTCGACGGTCTCTACCACCACCACTACGGCATCGGTGAGGTCGACCACGCCGCGCTCGGCGACCCCGAGGACAGCGAGCGGGAGAAGAAGCTGATCACCGAGCTCCACCGGCTGGAGTCGGCGCAGGCCGAGTTCCTCCTGGGGCAGCTCGGCGACATCGGGCCCGAGGACACCCTGGTGGACGCCGGCTGCGGCCGCGGCGGCACGATGGTGATGGCCCACCAGCGCTTCGGGTGCAAGGTCGAGGGCGTCACGCTGTCGGCCAAGCAGGCCGACTTCGCCAACGGACGCGCCCGTGAGCTCGGTCTCGACGACCACGTCCGCGCCCGCGTCTGCAACATGCTTGCCACGCCCTTCGAGACCGGTTCGGCCGCGGCCTCGTGGAACAACGAGTCGAGCATGTACGTCGACCTGCACGACCTCTTCGCCGAACACTCCCGCGTCCTCTCGGTCGGCGGCCGCTACGTGACCATCACCGGCTGCTGGAACCCGCGGTACGGCCAGCCCTCGAAGTGGGTCTCGCAGATCAACGCGCACTTCGAGTGCAACATCCACTCGCGCCGGGAGTACCTGCGCGCCATGGCCGACAATCGCCTCGTGCCCCAGGCCGTCATCGACCTCACCCCCGACACCCTGCCCTACTGGGAGCTGCGGGCCACGTCCTCGCTGGTCACGGGGATCGAGGACGCGTTCATCAACTCCTACAAGGACGGTTCCTTCCAGTACCTCCTGATCGCGGCCGACCGCGTCTGATCCGGCCTCCTGCCGACCGGACGCAGGCGTCCGGGGCCTGAGAAGCACCAGGAATCCACGAGGGCTCCCCTCCGCAGACCGAACCCCTGCGGAGGGGAGCCCTCGGCGCAGTCGCCCGCTCGCGGCCGGAGCCGCAGGCCGCCATATCGCCTCACGCGTTCCCCGGAGACCAGGCTGTCCACGGCCTCTCCCCAGGATCATCCCGGGGCCGCATCGGTACGCGGCCCGGCCCCTGCCGCCCCGCGCTCGCGGGCAGCAGCTCCGTTCCCTGCGCGGAGCCATCTCCCGGAAGGTGCTTCCGGTGAATCCGAAGAGGCCGTCCGGATCCTCGAACTCTGCTTGTCCGAAACGGAGTTGGAGACCGGAAGATTCTTCACAACATCTCTTTCGAAACAATTGTTGTGGCTCTAGTCTCGGCACATGGTCGCCCCCTCCACCCCACCCGAAGATCCTTCCGTGCGGGACATCGAGCTCGACACGGCCGCCCTGCGCGTACTCGCGCACCCCCTGCGTCTGAACGTGCTCTCCCTGTTGCGGGAGCGCGGTCCGTCCACCGCCACCCGGACGGCCGAGGAGCTCGGCATCAATCCCGGGGCGGCCAGTTACCATCTGCGGCGCCTCGCCTCGGGGGGACTCATCGTGGAGGAACCGGAGCGCGGCACCGGACGGGAGCGGTGGTGGAGGGCCGCTCACCGTCAGTCGATCCACAACCCCGCTGCCGCGTCCGGGGAGCAGCACGAGGCCGGGCTCGGGTACACGCACGCGGTGGCCCTCGCCGCGGCGGACCGGCTGCGCAGGTCGGCACACGAACTGCCCCTGATCCCCCGGGAATGGCTCGACGTCGTCACCTACAGCGACTTCCTCCTCCATCTGGCCCCGGCCGATGTGCACCGGTTGCGGGCGGAGATCTTCGGGGTGATCGCGCGTTACCGCCGCGGCGGGAGCGAGGTGCCCGAGGGCTCCGCCCCGGTGACACTGCAGGTTCAGGCCTTTCCGGTGCCGGGAACGGCCCTGCCGGCGGCCGGTGACGCATGAGTGCCCCCGACACGGCCGCGCCCTTACGGCCCGCCTACCGGGATGCCAACGTCCTGCGCTGGCTGACCGCGTACACGGCGTCGGTCGCGGGCGACGTCGTGTACTTCCTCGCGCTGTCCTGGGCCGCCGCGCGGGCCGGCGGCCCCTCGCAGGTGGGGTTGGTGGTCGCGGCGGGGGCCCTCCCCCGTGCGGTCCTCATGCTCGGCGGCGGGGTGGTGGCCGACCGGTTCGGGCCGCGCCGGGTCGCCGTGCTCAGCGACGCGGTCCGCTGCGCGGTGATCCTCGCCGCCGCCGCGGCGGTCGCGCTCGCACCTGCGCACATATGGCTGCTGGCCGTCGTCGCGCTGATCTTCGGTGTGGTGGACGCCGTGTTCATGCCGGCGGTGGGGGCGCTGCCGCCGCGCATCACGACGGTCGATCAGCTCGCCCGGGTCCAGGGGATGCGCGGGCTGTCGATCCGGCTGAGCAACGCCGTGGGTCCGCTCGTGGCGGGGGCCGTCCTGGTGTCCGGCGGAGCCGCAGGCGCGTTCACCGCGGCGGGTGTGCTCTTCGCCGTCTCCCTCGGGACCCTGCTCACCGTACGCGTCACCCCTCCGGCCGAAACGCCTCGACGTACCTCGGCACGGAACGAGTTGAGGGACGGCCTGCGTTATGTCCGCCGCCATCGGCTGCTGGCGCCGCTGGTCGTGGTGATCGGGCTGAGCGAGATGTGCTTCAGCGGGCCCGTGGCCACCGGGCTGGTGCTCCTGGCCGATGAACGCGGCTGGGGCGCCGAGGGCATGGGGTGGGTGGCGAGCGCGTTCAGCATCGGGGCCACGGCCTCCGCGCTGCTGCTCACCGTGGTCCCGCGCGTACCCCGGGCGGGGATGACGATGTCCGCCGCCCTGCTCGTCACGGCTGCGGGTGCCGTGGGCCTGGGGCAGGCGCCCTCACTGGCCATGGCCGTCGCGTTCGGTGCGCTGATCGGCCTGACCAGCGGGTTCGCCACCACCTTGACGGGTGCGCTGGTCCAGACGGAGACCGATCCCCGGTACCTCGGCCGGGTCACCTCGGTCACCACCCTGTGCACACTCGGCCTGGCGCCGGTGCTCTTCCCCGCCGTCGGCGTCACCGTGGCGCTCTGGGGCGCGGGCACGTTCTTCGCCGGGTGCGGCGCGATCTGCCTGCTCGCCGCGGTGCTCGGGCTCTCCGTTCCCGCCCTGCGCCATGCCGAACTCAAGTCGTCCAAGTCCGCGTAGCCGACAGGGGGTGCGGCCCCGTGGCACGTGGTCCCGACCGACGCCGCTCACCGCCGTACGTGCCGAGGGTCCGGGCGCGCCCCGGCCGGAGCGCACGGGGCCGGGCGGCGTTCCGGCATCCGCGACCCCCCGGGAGTCACGATGCCGTTCCGCACATCCGTCTGTGCGCCGGCTTCGAACAGGAGAGATTCGAGGGTGTGTGAGGATGACTGAGGCACAGCGAATCGGAACGAATTCCCTCGCGGGCAAGCTGAACCACCTCTTCGCCACCGTGGTTCCCGCAGGCCGGGGCCCCTACAGCACCGAGGAGGTCGCGCGGTTCATCACCGACGACGGCGTCCCCATCTCCGGAAGCTACATCTGGCTGTTGCGCAAGGGGCAGCGCAGCAACCCGACGCTGCGTCACATCACGGCCCTGAGCAAGTTCTTCGGTGTGCCGCCCGCCTATTTCTTCGACGAGGACGTGACGAAGCACGTCGACAGCCACCTGAAGCTCGCGGCCGCCCTGCGCGACCGTCATGTCCGCCGCCTCGCGCTGCGCGTCTCCGGCCTTTCGGCGACGACCATCGAGGCGCTGCTCACCCTGGTGAACGAGGTGCGCAGAGCCCACGGCCTTTCTCCGGACGAACAGCTCCCGGGCCTCACAGGTGGTGCGGAACGGGGCGCGCCCCGGGACTGAGACGCCCCGGGGCCCGGGGCGTCTCAGTCCCGGGGCGCGGCGGGCCCACGGGTCGGGTAGGTGGGGCTACCACATGGCGGGAACCCGCTGCCGCCACGGGGCGGCCCGCTCCAGTTCCGCGGAGAGGGTGATCAGAGTGCCCTCGTCGAAGGGGCGGCCCGCCAGCATGACGCCGATGGGGAGCCCGTCCTCGGTCCACCACAGGGGGATGCTCACACAGGGCTGGCCCGTGGCGTTGTACGGACCGGTGAACGGGGAGAACCGCGCCATGCGGGCGAGGGTCTCCTCGGGGGCGACGCCGTCGGTGAACCATCCGAGGGGTCGCGGCGGCTGGGCAAGCGTGGGCGTCAGCAGGGCGTCGCATTCGGCGGTGGAGCGGATGACGCGCCGCGACCACATGCGGATGCCCTTCATCGCCGCCAGGAACTCGGCCACGGGTACCTCGGATCCCGTCTCCTGCATCCAGCGGGCCAGCGGGGTGATCTTCCCCCGTGTCTCCGGGTCCACGAGGCGGGTGGTCTGTCCGGCACGGTGCAGGGTCTGCAGGACCGACCAGAACTCCTCGGTGAACGGCGGGTCGATGTCGACCACCTCGTGACCGAGTTCGGCGAGCAACGCACTGGCGTGCTCCCAGGCCGCCACGCATTCCGGACTCGCCGTCACGCCCGGTGCGCACGGCTCGATGTAGCGGCCGACGCGCATACGGGGCACGTCGCCACGGCGCGCGTATCCGAGGAAGGTGTCCCCCGGGGGCAGGGACGGGGTCTGGTACGCCTCGGTGGGAATCGGCACGGCCATGGCGTCCAGCATCGCCGCGGCGTCGGCCACCGAGCGGGTGATCGGCCCGTTGCAGGAGAACGCGGTCGTGTCGGTGCTCGCGGGGCCGTTGCTGACGCGTCCGCGCGACGGCTTGATGCCGTACAGGCCGGTGACGCTGCAGGGCAGCCGCAACGATCCGCCGCCGTCGCTGCCCTGCGCGAAGGGGAGGAGGCCCGAGGCCACCGCCGCGGCCGCGCCACCGCTCGATCCACCGGCCGAACGGGACAGGTCCCAGGGGGTGCGGGCGGGCGGCGCGATCCGGTTCTCGGTGTAGAACGGGTACCCGTACTCCGGGACGTTCGTCTTGCCGAGGCTGTTCGTGCCGGCCTCGGCCAGGAGTTCCACCACGTGGTCGTCGAAGTCCGGGACGTCCTCCAGCCCCAGTACCGATCCGTGCGTCGTCCGGACCCCGGCCGTGTGGTTGAGGTCCTTGATCGCCGTGGGAACACCGTGCAGGGGCGGGAGCGGTTTTCCGTCGAGAACGGCGCGCTCGTCCCGCTTCGCCCTTTCCCGCGCCGCCCGGTCGGTGACGGTGATGAAGGCGCCGACGGATGCGCCGATTCGGTCGATCCGCTCCAGATAATGATCCACGATTTCTACGGGACCCAGCTCGCGACGCCGTATCGCAGTCGCCAATTCCAATGCGGTCAAATCATGTATGTCACCCACGCTCCGCATCGTATGAGGGAGATCTTCACCCCTTCAATAACGAAGCCCCGTTGGGTCAGGCGTTGACCTCTTGAAGCCGCCGGAAACCAATTCGGCGGGCTCCCCACTACCTTGCTGTCAGCCACTTGCGAGATGAGTACCCCGAAGGGAGAAGAGTGAAGACCGTTCAGCACGTCACGCCATCCGTACGAGCGGCCCTGGACCTCCACCGGCACGAACTCTCCGGTGCCGAACGGTCCGCGGTGCGGTCCCTCGCCGAGCAGCTGGCGTCCTTGGGGGGCGGTCTGATCGAGGACGGCGCCTGGCTCGACGGCGCGCGGCGCCTCAGCTGTTCCCTGCCGCCCCGGCTGCTGGAGGTGCTGCGGGCCTTCCGCCACGACCCGGGGGAGCTCGGGGCACTGTTGCTGGCGGGTCTGCCCATCGGCGAGGACCCCCTGCCGCCGACACCGGTCGAGCCGGATTCGGTGGAACGCGTCGCCACCGTGCCCGCCTCCGTCTCCGTCCTGATCGGGCTCCAGCTGGGCGAGCTGGTGGCCTACCGGCAGGAGAAGTCCGGCGCCCTGGTGCAGAACGTCGTCCCGGTGCGCGGCCTGGAGGGGTCCCAGAGCAACGCGGGTTCCGTACCGCTCGAATACCACGTGGAGAACGCCTTCCACCCGTGCCGCCCCGACTTCGTCGGCCTCACCTGCCTGCGGGCCGATCACGAGTCGAACGCGGGCACCCTGGTGGCCTCCGTCCGCCTCGCCCTGCCTCGTCTCGACGCGTCCGACCGTGAGGTGCTCCATCAGGCGCGCTTCACCACCTCGCCGCCCCCGTCCTTCGACGCCGGTGCCACCACGCCCGCCCATCCGGTGTTGGACGGCAGCCCCGAAGACCCGAACGTCTGCGTGGACTTCCACGTCACCGAGGCCCTCGACGAGGAGGCGCGGGAAGTCCTGGAGCGGTTGCGCGGCGCCATGGCCGCGTCCGCGCTCCCGGTGCGTCTCGCCACGGGCGAGATGGTCCTGCTCGACAACCGTGTCGTCCTGCACGGCCGTTCCCCCTTCACACCGCGCTACGACGGCGGGGACCGCTGGCTGCAACGCATATTCATACACCTCGACAATCGACGCAACCGGGTGCATCGGGCGGGCGGCGGAGCCGTACTCGACTGATGACCGGACCGAATTTGCCGACGGCGGCCGGATTCTACGGAGGGATGATTCGGGAATGAGCGGCGAAGCATACGGGAACGACGGAACCGATCTGTCGACCCGGACGGAGAAAATAGTCGCGCACATCTGGCAGGAAGTTCTGGAGATCGAGGAAATCACCGTCTCGGACAATTTCTTCGAGCTCGGCGGGCACTCTCTTCTCGCCGTGCAGGTGATGGCGATGATCAGCGAGGAGATCGACGTCCCGGAGCTTCCCGTACGTGTTCTCATCGAGGCTCCCACGGTCGCCGAGCTGGCCCGGGCGATAGACCGGCCATGACCTCCGACGAGGCGAGCATCCTCACCCTCAACCCCGCGCAGGAGAGAGGTCTGAGGAACTGGACCCGGCGGGAATGGCCGTCCAAGGCGATAGAGGTGGTCGTCCCGACCCCCGGTGGCCCGGCCGTGGAGCTGGTGCGCGGCGCCGTCGCCCAGCTGGTGGCCGCGCACGAGGCGTTGCGCAGCCGTCTGGTGCGCGACGCGGACGGCTCCTGGCGCCAGCAGGTCATGGACCGGGACACCGCGATACGTGACCTCGCCTTCGACACGTGCGAGCTGCCGCCGGAGCAGGACCTCACTGCCTTCGTCGCCGGTCTGGCACCGGAGCCCGTCGACCCCGAGCGCCTCGGCATGCGTTGCCGCGCCTTCACCCGGGCCGGGGACGTGCGGGTGGTCCTGCTGTCGCTCTCCCACTTCTTCGCCGACGGGGTGAGCCAGCTCCTGCTCTGGCGAACGCTCCACGGCGTGCTGGAGAAGGGCGACACCAAGGTGGTGAGCCCCTCCATGCAGGCACGGGACTTCTCCGGTGAGCAGCTGGCCCCCGCCGTGCGCCGGAACACCCGCGCGTGGCGCGACTTCCTTGCCGACGCGCCCCGTTGCTGCGTGTTCGCCGCCGCCGACCGGGCCGCCGTCGAGGAGGTCCACGGCGCCGAGTCGCGGGTCCCGGAATCCCTGGTGCGTGCCCTTCCGGGTGCCGCGCGCGCCCTGGGCGTCACGCCGTACACGGTGTGGACCACCGCGACGAGCCTGCTGGTGTCGCGGTACACCGGGCATCACTCCATGGTCTTCAAGACGCAGCTGGCCAACCGCACGAGACCTGCCGAGTTCCGGGCCGTCGCCCAGCTCGCCCAGGCCGCCTTCATACCGGTGACAGGCAGTGGGCGGGACACCGCCGCCGACCGGGCCGCCGCGGTGTTCGAGGCGGGGCTGCGCGGCCAGGGCATCGGCATCCACGACACCGTGGGGCTTCTCGACTGGCTCGACGACCCGTCGCGCCGGCTCGGTGCCGCCTTCCGTCCCGCCTTCGACATCAACTACGGGGCATCGATCGGTGGCGCCCGGCTGCCCCAGGTCACCCAGGGGACCGACCGGCGGGAGTTCCGGGAGTCCCAGCGCATGGACCCGCGTTCCGGGGCGGCGGATCTCGCCGTGACGGTGTGGCAGGAGTCCGATGCCACCACCCTGACCCTGCGCGTCAAACCGCCCCTGTGGGGCCTGCGCCCGGTCGGCGACGTCCTCGACCAGCTCCTCGCCACCGTCGAAGCCCTGCTGAGGCGGCCGGACCTGACGGTCGACGAGGTGCCGGCCGCGCCACTGCCCGGCAGGGAAGGACTGCTGCGCGATCCCGTGAGCGGCGTGGACATCGCCCCTGCGGCCATGGACCGCCTGCTCCGTTCCCACCCGCGCGTCGTCTCCGCCGCGTTCACCGTGCCGTCCGGAACGGACCGTGACCGCGGGGTGTCGGCCACGGTGGTCACCGACCGTCCCGTCGACGGGACGGAGCTCGTGCACACCTACACAGAGGCCCAGCGCCGGATGGACGGCACGGTCGTCCCGGCCCGGCTGGACCTATCGTTCGTCGACGAGGGAGATCCCGCGTGAACAACCGTTCGGTACTGGTGACGGGGGCACACGGCTATTTGGGGTCCGTGCTGATCGGTGAGTTGGACCGACGCGGATACCGGACAACGGGCATCGACAACGGCCTCATGTCCGATGTGCGGGTCCCCCTGCGAAACGGCCGGTACGTGGCCGCCGACCTCAACGACGTCGCCGACTGGGAGTCGCTGCTCGCCGATGTCGGTGCCGTCGTCCATCTGGCGGCGATCGTGGGCGACCCGGCGTGCGGCCTCGACCACGACCTGGCGTGGGAGACCAATTACCTCGCCACCGTACGGCTGACGGAAGCCTGCCGGCGCCGGGGCGTCACCGACTTCGTCTTCGCCTCGACATGCAGCAACTACGGCCTGTCCGTCGGTGCGGCGGCTGACATCCACACCGCCCTCCATCCGCAGTCCGTCTACGCGGAGAGCAAGATCTACTCCGAGCACCACCTGCTGTCCAACGCCGGTGACGGGTTCAATCCGCGCATTCTCCGGCTGTCCACGCTGTACGGCCGCTCGCCCAGGATGCGGTTCGATCTCGCCGTGAACGTCATGACGGCGCACGCCGTCAACCGGGGCGAGATCACCGTGCACGGGGGCACCCAGTGGCGCCCCTTCCTCCATGTGAGCGATGCCGCCGACGCGTTCGTCCGGGCGTTGGAGGCCCGGCCCGCCACGGCCCTGCGCGTCTGGAACTGCGGTTCCCCGGCCCAGAACCACCGCATCGACGACATCGCGCGCATCATCGCCGAGGCCGTCCCCGACGCGAAGGTCGTGCACGAGGAGTCCGCAGTCGACTCCCGCGACTACTTCGTGAACTTCACCAGCATCCAGGAGGACCTCGGTTTCGTCCCCGCCCGTCTGCTGGCCGACGAGGTACGGGAACTGGCCTCGGCCATCCGGGACAGCCGGTTCGGTGCCTGCGACCGGCCCGGCTTCAGCAACTACGAGACGCTGCGCGCCGTCATGGCCGCCCGGTCCGGCCCGCTGTGCGGCGCCGACGGGTCGGCACAGCTCACCCGGCAGGGGGTCTGAGCATGGAAGTCGGGCTCAGCGCGGCACAGACGGAGATCTGGCTGGCACAACAGCTGGAGCCGCAGAGCGCGAAGTACAACCTGTGCGAGTACACGGAGATCCGGGGGCTGGTGGACCCGGACCTCTTCGAGCACGCCGTGCGGTCCGCGGTGGCGGAGGTCGAGTCCCTCACGGTCCGCTTCACGGAGCGGCCCGACGGAACACTGCGGCAGGAACCGGACCCCGCCCGCACGTGGCCGTTCCGGGTCATCGACTTCGGTACGGCCACCGATCCCGCCGGATCGGCGCTGCGCTGGATGCGGGACGACACGGACACGCCCACCCCGCTGAACGGCCCGCTGCTCCTCGGGGCGCTGATCCGGCTGTCCGCCGGGCGCTTCCTCTGGTACCAGCGCTACCACCACATCGCCATCGACGGATTCGGTATCGCGCTGGTGGCCCGGCGGGTCGCGCACCTCTACACGGCGGCGGTCCGGGGAGAAGCCCCCGAGGCACCCTCGTTCGGCTCCCTGGAACGGGTTCTCGCCGAGGACCGCGCCTACCGGGCGAGCGCGGGGCACGCGGCCGACGCCGCGTACTGGCGCGACCGCCTCTCGGACTGGACCGGGCCCAGCCTGCCGGCCGCCTCCTCGGCGCCCGCCGACAGCACCTGCCACCGGGTGGAGTCGCGGCTGTCCGAGGAGGCGACGGCCGCGCTGGCGCGCCTCGGCGGCGAACTGCGCACCTCCGTGCCCCGCCTGCTCACCGCTGCCGCCGCCCTCTACGTCCGGCACACGACGGACAGCCCGGATGTGACCCTCGGCTTCGTCATGGGGGGCCGGGACAGTGACCAGACGGCTCCGGTGACCATGGCCAACATCCTCCCGCTGCGCCTGCGCATCGCCGCGACCGACTCGGTGGCGGACGTGGTGGCGGCGGTCGCGCGGGAGGTCAGGGAGGCGAAGCGGCACCAGCGCTACCGCTACGAGGACATCCGCCGCTCCTGCTTCCCCGCCGGGCGCGCCTCGTCCTTCGGCCCTCTGGTGAACAACTACCGGTTCGACTACGACTTCGATTTCGCCGGCCACCGTGCCGTCGGTACCAACCTCGCCACCGGCCCCATCGAGGACATCTCCTTCTCCTTCCACGACCGGTCCGACGGCAACGGCATCAACGTCGTGGTGGAGGCCAACCCCCGGCTCCACACCGAGGCCGGAACCCGGGAACACCTGACGCGGCTGCTCCACGTCCTCGATCTGATCACCTCCGGCCCACCGGACACGCCGGTGCGGGACATCAAGCTGCTCACCGAGGCCGAGGAGCGGTACATCCTCACCGAGCTGAGCCGGTGCCCGGACAGTGCGCCGCCGCGCACCCGCTGCCTGCACGAGCTGTTCGAGGAACAGGTCGCCGAGCGGCCCGACGCTCCCGCGCTGATCTGCCGCGGCACCACCTGGAGCTACCGGACGCTCGACGCCCTGGCCAACAGGCTGGCCGCGTACATGGCACAGCAGGGGGTCGGCCGCGGCGACATCGTGGCCGTGGCCATGGACCGCGGCCCCCACCTGGTCGCCGCGCTGCTCGCCGTGTGGAAGGCCGGTGCCACCCAGCTGCCCGTCGATCCCACCCATCCCCGTGATCGCATCGCCCTGCTGTTCGACGACGCCGAGCCCGTCCTGCTGCTCACGTCGCAAGCGGTCGACCCCGCACTCGACTGGTTCACGGGCGCCCCCCGCTTCGTCGTCGACACCCCCGCGTCACAGGACCTGCTCGCCGCGTACTCCTCGGCGAAGGTGGTACGCGCGGACGATCCGCAGGCCGTCGCCTACATCATCTACACGTCCGGGTCCACCGGACGGCCCAAGGGCGTCGCGGTGGCGCACCACCCCGTCCACACCTATCTGCGCTTCGCGCTCGACACCTACACCGGGCTGGCACGGGCGTCCGTGGTGCACTCGCCGGTCTCCTTCGACCTGACCGTCACCGCGCTGTACGGCCCGCTCATCGCGGGCGGCAGCGTCACCCTCGTGGACGCCTTCGAGGAGGGCGCGCACGTACCGTTCGTCAAGGCCACTCCTGCCTATGTGCCGCTCCTGGACTCGCTCGACGTGCGGCAGTCCCCGGACAGCGGCCTGGCCCTCGGTGGTGAACTGCTGCTCTGGCAGTCCCTGGCCGGCCGTCGCCGGACCAACCCGCACACCACGATCTTCAACGAGTACGGCCCGACCGAGACCACCGTGGGCTGTTCGTACCTGCGGATCGGCCCCGAGGACGCCCTGCTCTCCGGCCCCGTCCCCATCGGCCGGCCCATTCCCGGCACCCTCATGTACGTACTCGACTCCCTGCGCCGACTGGTGCCGCCGGGGCGGACCGGCGAACTGTACATCGCCGGCGACTGCCTGGCCCAGGGGTACCTCAACGACCCCCGCAGGACGGCCGAGCGGTTCCTCCCCGACCCCTTCGGCCCCGAGGGCACCCGGATGTACCGCACCGGGGATCTCGCCCGCTGGCGCACCGACGGAAACCTGGAGTTCATGGGCCGCACCGATTCCCAGGTGAAGGTGCGCGGACACCGGATCGAGCTGGGCGAGATCGAGGCGGTCCTCGCCGGACACCCGTCCGTGGGCACCGCGGTCGCGGTCGCCGAACCGATCGGTGACACCGACCACCGCCTCGTCTGCTACGTCACCCCGGAGCCGGGCCACCCCGCTCCGGATCTCACGGACCTCGCGTCGTGGGCGTCCGCGCGACTGCCGGAGTACATGGTGCCGCAGACCTTCATGGTGCTCGCCGAGATACCGCTGACCGACAACGGCAAGGCCGACAGGGATCTGCTGCCCTCCCCCCGTGAGCGGCTCGCCGGCGCCGGCACCAAAGCACCGGTCACCTCGGAGGCCGTGATTCTCTGCGGTCTGTTCGCCGAGATCCTGGGGCTGGAACAGATGGACCCGCACGACGACTTCTTCGACTGGGGCGGCAGTTCGCTGACGGGCGCCCAGCTGGTCTCCCGGGTCCGCGCCGTGATGGGAAGCGGCTTCACCCTTGCCGATCTGCTGCGCCTCCGCACGCCCGCGGCCCTGGCCGAGTGCCTCACCCCGCAGCGGAAACTGCCCGAACTCGTGCCGCGGAAGGGCGCCCGGGACCACCTCCCGCTGTCCTACGCGCAGCAGCGGCTGT
Source organism: Streptomyces sp. NPDC002669 (assembly GCF_042889165.1). Classification (NCBI taxonomy): domain Bacteria; kingdom Bacillati; phylum Actinomycetota; class Actinomycetes; order Kitasatosporales; family Streptomycetaceae; genus Streptomyces; species Streptomyces sp. NPDC002669. The sequence goes on from NZ_JBIAQQ010000001.1 coordinate 483,747, forward strand.
GGTACCTCGCCAAGCTGCACGGAAGCACCGACGCCTACCACATCCGCAGCGGCCACCGGCTCCGCGGCCTGCTCGACGAGGCCGCGCTCGCGGCCGCCCTCGTGGACGTCGTGGAGCGCCACGAGGTGCTGCGCACGGTCATCCGCACCGAGGCCGGCCGGCCGTCCGCGGTGGTGCTCCCGGCCGGGGAGGGCCCCCCGCTCATGGTGTCGCGGACCTCCGGGGCCCGGCTGGACGAGGACGTCGCCGCCCTGGTCCGCAAGCCCTTCGCCCTGGACAGGGATCTGCCGATCCGCGCGGAGCTGCTCGCCCTGGACCACGACGACCACGTCCTGCTCCTGACGCTGCACCACGGTGTCGCCGACGGCTGGTCACTGGCTCCCCTGCACCGCGACCTCGGCCGCGCGTACGCGGCGCGGGTCCGGGGCACCGCCCCGCAGTGGTCACCGCTGCCCGTCCAGTACGCCGACTACGCCGCCTGGCAGCGGACCGCGCTCGCCGACAGCACCGCACTCGCCGAGCAGGAGCGCTACTGGACGGAGCGGCTCGCCGACGCGCCGGCGCTGTCCGGACCGCCCGCCGACCGGCCCCGGCCGCCCGTCGCCGGCCACCGCGGCGGCACCGTGCCCTTCGCTCTGGCCGCCGACGCCCACGCCCGCCTCGCCGCGTTCTCCAGGACGTCCGGCGTCACCCTCTTCATGGCGCTGCACACCGGTCTCCTCCTCGCGCTGAAGCGGGTCGGGGCGCCCGACGACCTCGTCATCGGTTCGCCGGTCGCGGGCCGCTCCGACGAGAAGCTGGCGGATCTGGTGGGCTGTTTCCTCAACACGGTGCCCCTGCGCACCGATCTGTCCGGCGATCCCACGGTGGCCGAACTGGTCGGCCGGGTACGGAACGAGGACCTCGCGGGGCTCGCGGCCCAGGACGTGCCGTTCGACCGGGTGGTCGAGCTGGTCAAGCCCGCCCGGGACCTGGCCCACCACCCCGTCTTCCAGATACTGCTCTCCTTCAACAACACCGCGAGTGCCGCGCTGCGGATCGAGGGGCTGGAGGCGGAAGCGATCGCGGTGGAGTCCCCCGGTGCCAAGTTCGACCTGACCCTCGACGTCACGGAGCGGCGTACGCCCGACGGGCGGCCGGCGGGACTGGCCGGGACCCTGGAGTACGCGACGGACCTCTTCGACCGGAGCAGCGCGGTGCGGATGGCGGCGCTGCTGGAACGGGCCTGCGTCGCGCTGGCCGCCGCAGGGCCCGACGACCGGATCTCCGGTCTCCTGACGGACGCGCCCGGAGCCGGCTCCCGGTTGCCGGGGGCGCGGCGGGGCGGTGGCCGATGAGCCTCCGCGTGCTGGCGGCGGACCGGAACCGGGCCGAATGGCTCGCCGCGTGGGAGCGGAGCCGTTCGAGGGAGCCGTTCGGTCACCCCGACTACTGCGCCCTGTTCACCGCGCCGGGCGTCACACCTCTGTGCGCGGTGCGGGAACCGGAAGCCGGCGGGGAGGGGCGCGCCGCCCTGCCGGGGGCTCTCTTCCCCTTCCTGCTGCGCGAGTTGTCCACCGAGCCGTGGACGGCCGGCGGTGAGGCCCGGCGCGATGTCGCCGTGCCCGCCGGGTACGGCGGTGCCTTCCTCTTCGGCGACGCGCCGTTCGTGGACCCGGCGAGCGCTGCCGGGTACGCGGCCGAGTTCTGGGACGGCTTCGCCGCGTGGTCCCGGCGCAGCGGGGTGGTCTGCGCGGACGCGCGGATCTCGCTGTACGAGGACGAGATCCTGCCGATGGCCGGCTGGACGCGCACCCGGTCCTCGGACAACGTGGTCGTCGACATCGACCGGTACCGGGCACACGGCGGCGAGGGCTTCTCCAGGTCGCTGCGGAGGAACGTCCGCCTCGCGGTGCGCAACGGGGTGCGGGTCGAACCGGACGACTCCCCCGAGGCGTTCGAGGCGTTCCTCCCGCTGTACCACGAGACGATGGACCGTCGCGGAGCCATCGACTACTACCGCTTCTCGCCCCGTTTCTTCGACGGGCTGAAGGAGCTGGTGGTCAAGGGGCTCGCGCGCCTGTTCCTCGGCCGCGGCCCGGACGGAACCCCGCTGTGCGGCGAGGTCGTCCTGCTCGGCGGGACGCGCGCGTACGCGTTCCTGGCCGGCGGCGACAGAACGGCCCACCGGCTGCACGCGAACGAGCTGGTGCGCTCCACCATCTGCTCCTGGCTCGCCGGGGGCCACTGGAACGAGTTCGTGCTGGGCGGCGGCAACAAGCCCGACGACGAACTCTTCCAGTACAAGCTGCGGTTCGCCCCCGAAGGGCGCCGCCCCTACCACGTCGGGGCGGTGATCCATGCGCCGGACTCGTACGCCGAACTGGTCCGGACCCGCGCCGCGTACCAGCGGTCCCGGGGGCTCCCGCCCCATCGGGCCCGGCGTTTTCCCGAATACCGCTAGGCCGCGGCCGGAACGGTTCGCCGGCTCGCGACGCCCGGCGGGCCGCCCGGTCACGGCACCGGCCGGTCCCAGGTCCGAAAGAAGGGAAATACCTTGAAGAACCCCTTGCCCGCCTCGCTCGGCGGTGTGCCGGTGCTGGAGACCGAGATCCCGATGGCACGCCCCACGGTCGTCTCCGACGGTCCTCTGTTCGAGTCCATGCGGGAGATCCTGTCCTCCGGCCAGATGACCAACGGCCGTCACGTCGCCGCCTTCGAGCGCGAGGTGGCCGACTGGGTCGGAGTGGAGCACGCCGTAGCCGTGTCGAACTGCACGACCGGCCTGTTGCTGGTGCTGCGCTGCCTGGGGGTGAGCGGCAGTGTGGTGCTTCCCAGCTTCACCTTCATCGCGAGCGGCCACGCGGTGCTGTGGAACGGGCTCGCCCCCGTCTTCGCGGACGTCCGTACCGACAGCTTCTGCCTGGACCCGGATCGGGTGGACGCCGCGCTCGGCGGGGACACGGGGGCGATCCTGTCGGTCCACACCTTCGGCGCCCCGTGCGACATGGAGGCGCTGGAGTCCTTGGCGGCCGCGCGCGGGGTCCCGCTCGTGGTCGACGCCGCCCACGGCTTCGGGGCGCGTTACGAGGACGACAGCCGGGTGGGGACCAAGGGCATCGCGGAGGTGTTCAGCCTCAGCCCCACCAAGCCCTTCTCCACGGGGGAGGGCGGTATCGTCACCACGAATGACGCCGCGCTGGCCCGCGACCTCAGGATTGCCCGGAACTACGGCAACCCCGGCTCGTACGACAGTGTGCTGCTCGGCCTCAACGGGCGCCTCCCGGAAATCGCCGCCGCGATCGGCCGGCGCAGCCTGCCCCATCTGTCCGGCTGGCTCGACCGGCGCGTGGCACTCGCCGAACGTTACCGGAGCAACCTGGGTGATCTCCCGGGGATCTCCTTCCAGCAGGTGCGGGACGGCGCCAAGAGCGTGTACAAGGACCTGTGCCTGCTGGTGGAGCCCGAACAATTCGGCCTGGACTGCTCCCAGTTGGAGCAGGCGCTGGCCGCGGAGAACATCCCGTCCCGGCGCTACTTCGCACCGCCGCTGCATCGCCAGAGCGTCTACCGGAAGTGGGCGAGCGGCACGGCCGATCCCCTGAAGGGCACGGAATGGCTCGCCGACCGCGCGCTCACCCTCCCGCTGTACTCCCACATGGCGGCCGACGTGGTGGACAGCGTCTGCGAGGCCGTCCGCCGCGTCCATGAACACGCGGACTCGTTACGGGCCGCGCTGCCCCCGCGGTGAGAGCCGGGGTCCGCCGTCCGTACGGCGCGGTCGGGCGACCGGACGTTCCACCGAAGATCCTTTCGGCGCACGGCACTTGATATACATCAGGGTTGTACCGTCGGTCCCGGTGCACGTCGGCGGGACCGACGGGAGGGTCCGACAGCTTGACGAACCGCGCCGCGGAGGCGCCCTGCGCCAGGGAGAGCGCTGCATGAACTACGTTGCCGAACTGCGCCGACTCGTCGGGACGCGGCCGCTGATCCTTCCCGGCACCTCGGTCCTGATCCTGGACCGGGCGGGGCGGGTCCTGCTCGTGGAGCGTACCGACATCCCCGGCTGGGGCCTCCCCGGCGGGCTGATGGAGCCGGGCGAGTCGTTCGAGACGACGGGGCGGCGCGAGGTGCGGGAGGAACTGGGCCTGGAACTCGACGAGGTGAGCCTGCTCGACGTGTTCTCGGGGCCGGAGTACTACTTCCGGTACGACCACGGGGACGAGGTGTTCAACGTCACCGCGGCGTTCACCGCCGTGGCCCGGGGGGACCTGCGCATCCACGAGGACGAGATCCGCAGTGCCGTCTACTTCCCGGTCGACGAGCTTCCGGAGCACGTCATCGATCCGGAGATGCCCATTCTCCGCCACTACCTGGAGAAGCGCCGCCGCGAGGCGGCCGACGGGACCCCCGGACCGCGATGACGCGGCCCGCCGACGACGGCGGGGCGGGGGCGGCGGGGCCGCGACGTACGCGCCCGCCCGGCCCGACGCGGTCCGCGACCCGCCGGCCGCGTGACTACGGCGCCCCGTCGAACTCGACGAACACCACCGCCGCGTCGTCGACCGACTTGTCCCGGGGGAAGGAGTCCCGCCCGGCGTCGGCCCGCTCCGCCGTCCGCACCCGGCAGATCAGCCCCTGTGGGCCCTCCCGCTCCAGCAACTCGACGCACTGCGTCCAGGTACCGAGGCCGAACGTCTCGACCCAGTTGCCGGCACCGTCCGTGAGCGCCGCGAGGGAACGCACCTCCGAGCGGGGGAGGGTCCCCGTCAGCGCCTTCGCCGCGACGTCCGGATCGGCCGCGGCGGTGAAGAATCCGCCGGGGCTGTTCCGCAGTCCCCTGCTGACCCGTGCGTACTCCTCGGCCGCCGCAGCCCGCTCGGCGGAGCCGACGGGGTGCGCCTCCTCCACCTCCCGCAGGGCGGAGAGCCGCTTCGACGGGCCGGGCTCCAGGCGGTCGAGCGGCTTGTCGAGAACGGGCCTCACCACCCGGTCCCGGCCGCGGATCAGCAGCATCGAGTCCGAGAGCACCAGGTGATCGAGGCGGTCACCGTGCCAGCGGGCCGCCACCACCGTCGACTGCGGGGTCTGCACCTGGGTGAGATCGCAGCTCGTGGCGTGCGCCCCGGCCGTCCGCGCGATGGCCTCGCCCAGGCAGTCGGCGAGCGACGCGTCGGCCCTCGCGCAGGCGAGCCGCAGCAGCTCCCCGCCGAGCCGGGCGGTGAACCAGGGCACACCGTGACGGCATCCCACGCCCGAGCCACCGACCCCGTCCAGCACCACCAGCGCCCCGACGTCACCGGCCAATGACACCGCGGCGTAGTCCTCGTTGATCTGCCCGGCGCCCCGGGACACGCAGTCGAGCTGTACGCGCATCAGGCCGCTCCCCCGTCCGACATCCGGACGATCCCGGTGCGGTGCGAGCGCACCGCCTTCTCCAGACTCCTGCGGTCCAGCTTCCCGCTGAGCGTCAGCGGCATCCGGTCCACCTCGACGATCCTTGCCGGAACCATGTAGGAGGGCAGGAAGGCGGCGAGTTCGGCGCGCAGCCGGGGGGCCGTCGGCGCGGTGTCCGGCTCGCTCGGCACGAAGCAGCCGACGATCATGGGGTCTCCCTGTCTGCTGGGCAGCACGACGGCGGCCGCCTCCCCGACGCCCGCGCACGCGTTCAGCCGTGCTTCGATCTCGCCCAGCTCGATGCGGTTTCCGCGCAGTTTGACCTGCTCGTCGTCACGGCCGAGGAAGCGGAGCGTGCCGTCTTCGTCCTGGACGGCCAGGTCGCCGGTGCGGTACCGCACCGGCTCGCCCGGCCGCCGCACGAAGGCCGCCGCGGTCTGCTCGGGACGGCCCAGGTACCCGAGGGCCACCGCGCCGCCGAGGCAGATCTCGCCGGGGACGCCACGCGGAACGGGTCGGCCGTCCCTCAGCAGTTCGACGCGCACATGGGGCATGGCGGTGCCGATCGCCGTACCCGGTCGGCCGGTCGGGGACAGGACCTCGGGGGTGAGGTGCTGGCAGGTGGCATAGACGGTGCCCTCCGTGGGGCCGTACAGGTTGTGGAACTCCGCCCCCGGCGTGATGTCCCGTTCGATCCAGCGGGAGACGGTCCGCGGTTCCACCGGTTCCCCCGCCAGGAGCACGTGGCGCACGGCGGGGAACGTCACCCCGGCCCGCTCCGTGGCCCGGAGAAGGTAGCGGAAGACGGTGGGCACGTGGCTGAGGACCGTGGCCCGGCCCTCGGCCAGCAGACGCACGAGACGCCGCGGATCCACGGTGGCCTCCTCGGGAACGACGAGCAGCCGGGCCCCGGTGACCAGTGGGGTCCACGACTCGGCCACGCTCACGTCGAAGCACGGGGAGGTGAACTGCGCCCAGACCTCTTCGGGTCCGAAGCCGAAGCGGTCGACGAAGCCCTCCAGGAAGGCCCGCACGCTCGGGTGGCCGAGCACCACGCCCTTCGGCCGCCCGGTCGATCCCGAGGTGTGGATGACGTACGCGGTGCCGGGCGGCACCTCGACCCCGGCGGCGTCCGGCGGCGCGCATTCCCTCAGCAGGAACGCGTCCCCGTACGCGTCGTCGCCGTCGCCGTCCTCGACGAGGAGTCGTACCCCGGCGTCCCGGAGAATGTACTCCTGGCGTTCCTCCGGATAGGCGGGATCGATCGGCACGTAACCGCATCCGTGTTTCCAGATGCCCAGCATGGCCGCGTACATCCGCCATCCGCGACGCATGCGGATGGCGACGAGCGAGCCGGCGCGGATTCCCCCGGCGGCGATGCGTTCACGCACCCGATCGGCCACCGCGCCGAGTTCCGCGTAGGTGACGGTGCGTTCCGCGTCCTGGATCGCCACGGATTCCGGAAAGGACGCGATCGTTTCTTCGACCCACGCGTCGACACGTTTCCCCATCGCGAAGCGACCCCTTCCGGCCGGGAACTCGTATGCGGGACCGTGTTCCCCGCCCCGAGAGGCTGCCGCCCGCCACGGGGCCGGTCAACCCCGTCCCACCGCGTGAGGTCATCAGTTGACCCATCCCCAGGGGTCGTATTGCGATCCGCCCGGGCCGGTGGTTGGCTGCGGAGCCGTGCCCGGCCCGTGACCCGCCGGACGGGCCGACCGCGCCGGACCCGGTCATCCGGACACCAACCCGCCCGCCTGGAGGTTCGCTTGCGTATCTATTTATCCGGCCAAGGGGCATTCGCCGTGCAGGTGGCCGAAGCGCTCGGGGATTCGCACCACACGGTGGTCGGCATCGCCGCCCCCTATCTCCGCCGGGGGCAGTCCGACGACACCAATCCCATGCACTGGGACAGGCTCCGCAACTGGGCGCTCGCCCACGGCATTGCCTGGACTCCGTCCGAAGACCTGCGGGCCGACCGGGTTCCCGCCGGCACCGATGTCGTGCTGGCCGCTCATTCCCACGCCTTCATCGGCCGGCACACCCGCGCGCGGGCCCGGGTCGCGGCCCTCGGGTACCACCCGAGCCTGCTCCCCCTGCACCGCGGACGCGACGCGGTGCGCTGGACGGTGCGGGACAAGGACCGGGTCACCGGCGGAACGGTCTACCACCTGACCGAACGGACCGACGGCGGCCCCATCGCCGCGCAGGAGCACGTGCTCATGCCTCCGGGTCACACCGCACAGCAGTTGTGGCGCGATCTGCTGGCACCGCTGGGCATCCGTCTCATCCTGCGCGTGCTGCGCGACCTGGAGGACGGCGTCCGGGTGGAGGTGCCCCAGGACGAGGCCTGCGCGACCTGGGAGCCCGCCATGGAGACCCCGCCGTTGTTCAAGCCCGAGCTTCCCGCCCTGGGCAACACGTCGACCGAATCGGTCATCGCGGACCGGTGGGCGCTGGTCGACCGATGAGGAGCCGGTGAGCCGGACCGGTACCACCTTGCGGCAAGGAGGCGGAAGAGGGTGTCGTTGATCGGGACCACCGCGGCGGACCGGCGAAAGCCCGCCCACCGCGACCCCAACGTGCTGCGATGGGTGGCGGCGTACACCGCGTCCGTCGCCGGGGACTCGGTGTACTTCCTCTCCCTGGCCTGGGCCGCCGCGGCGGTCGGCGGCCCGTCGGCCGCGGGCTGGGTCACGGCGGTGGGCGCCCTGCCGCGGGCGCTGCTCATGCTGGCGGGCGGGGTGATCGCCGACCGCTTCGGTCCTCGGCCCACCATCATCGTCAGCGACGCGAGCCGGTGCGTGTTCATCCTGGTGGCGGCGTACCTGCTGTGGGCCGTGTCTCCGGGGCTGTGGCTGCTGCTCCCGCTGGCGGCCGTCTTCGGCATCGTCGACGCGTTGTTCATGCCGGCGGTGGGAGCTCTGCCCCCGCGCATCACGCGGCCCGATCAGCTCGGCCGGGTGCAGGCCATGCGCTCGCTCGCGGTCCGGGCGGGGAACCTGGCCGGGCCGGCGATCGCCGGAGCGGCGCTCACGACCGGGCGGCCCGCGGTGGCGTTCGCGGTGGCCGGGGTGCTCTTCCTGCTGTCGCTCGTCCTCCTGATCGCCGTACGCACCCGGCCGCTGCCCGCCGGGGAGGCCGGTGACAAGCCGGCCCTGCAGGACTTCAAGGACGGCCTCGTGTACATCCGGCGCCATCGCGTCCTGGCTCCGCTGCTCACCGTCATCGGACTCAGCGAGATGTGCTTCTCGGGTCCGGTGGGGCTGGCCCTCGTCCTGTTGGCGGACGAACGCGGGTGGGGCGCCTCGTCGGTCGGCTGGATGCTGGGAGCGTTCAGCGTCGGGGGCGCCGCGGGGGCGATCGCGCTGGCCGCGCGCCCGAGGCTGGACCGGGCCGGGCCGGTGTGCGCCGCGTTCTTCGCCCTGACCGCCGCCGCCACGGCCGCGCTGCCCGCGATGCCCGGCCCTCTCCCCGCGACCTGTGTCGCGGCGCTGATCGGCACCGCCAGCGGCATGGCCGGCATCGTCGCCCACACGCTGGTGCAGACGCACAGCGACCCCGACTACCTGGGACGGGTCACCGCGGTCCTCACCCTGGGCACCGTGGGCCTGTCCCCCCTGGTGTTCCCCCTGACGGGCATCGCGGCCTCGGCGTGGGGCACGGGTTACGTCCTCGTCGGCTGTGCCGCGATCACCGCCTCCGCCGCCGTCACGATGACGGCCAAGCAGGCCCTCAGAAGAGCCACGACCTAGTCCGTGTCCCCGAGCCGCCGTCCACGGCACGGAGCCGGGTCGGGGACAGCCCGCGCAGCACCGCATATCAGCCGGACAGCTTCACGGAGGAGCGCATATGACTGCATCACCTGATGAACCGGTGTACCTCGGGATATCACTCGGTCCTATCGACCCGGCCGTCGCCGCCGTGCGCGGGGGCCGTGTCATCGCGTACGCCGAGGAGGAGCGCTTCGTCCGGAACAAGCACGCGGACGGCTTCTACCCGATCCGGTCCCTCAAGTACTGCCTGGCGGAGGCCGGAACCACCCTCGACGGCGTGGCGGGGGTCGGTATCGGCTGGGACCTGCAGGCCTACACCGACGGCACCATGGCGAAGTTCTACGCGCAGATCTCCCAGGACGCCGCCCCGGACCAGGCCACGCTCGACTGGCAGGCCGGCACGCTGAGGACCTACCACTCCGATGTCATGGAGTCGGTCCACCACCGCGCCTGGCGGCGGGAGTTCGGTGACCTGGCCTTCCCCCCGCTGCGTTCGGCGCCGCATCACTACACGCACGCGTTCCAGGCGGCGATGGAGTCGCCGTTCGAGACCGCCGTCACCCTGACCGCGGACGGTTCGGGGGACCAGCACACCACGGTCGTGTGGCTCAAGCGGGGAACGGAACTCAGGCCGATCCGGGAGATCCGGATGCCCCATTCGCTCGGCTGGTTCTACGCCGCCTTCACCGAGTACCTCGGATTCGACGCGTACGACGGCGAGTACAAGGTGATGGGCCTCGCCGCCCACGGCTCCGCGGACCCGCGACTGCGCGAACTGGTCGGCCAGGTGCTGCGGGAGGCCCCCGACGGGATCGAGTACCGCCTCGATCCCACGTACATCCACCACGGGAAGCACTCGTACTCCGGGCGCTTCACCGACAAGTTGCCGCAGTTGCTCGGGGCACCTCCCCGGCTGCCGGGCCAGGAGGTCAGCGGTTGGCACATGGACCTGGCCTTCGCCGTCCAGGAGGCCCTGGAGGACGCCGCCTGCCGTCTGGTCCGCTGGGCGATCGCCGAGACCGGGATACGGAACGTCTGCATCGGCGGGGGCGTCGCGCACAACGTCAAGATGAACTCACGGATCTTCGAACTGCCGGAAGTGGCGGATGTGTTCGCGCATCCGCTGTGTGCCGACAGCGGTGGCGCGGCCGGGGCCGCTCTCGTCCTGTGCCACACGGAGACGGGGGCGCTTCCGGGGCCGCTGCGCACCCTGGCGCTCGGACCGGCGGAGCCGCCGGAGACCGTCGAGCGGGTGCTGCGCAATGCCAAGGTCCGGTTCGAGGAGCCCGAGGACGTCTTCGCCGAGACGAGTCGCGCGCTCGCGGCCGGTGCCGTCGTCGGCTGGGTGGAAGGCCGCCTGGAGGCAGGCCCCCGGGCCCTCGGCCAGCGCAGCATCCTCGCCGATCCCCGCTCCGTCGCCACCCGGGACAAGGTGAACGCGGTCGTCAAGCAGCGCGAGTTGTGGCGGCCCTTCGCCCCCGCGATGACGGTGTCGGCCGCCGACCACTACTTCGAGCGCCACTCGGACTCGCGCTTCATGACGATGGCGTTCCGGGCCGGCGAGTCGCTGTCCGCGCAGGCCCCCGCCGTCGTGCACTCGGACGGGACGTCCCGGGTCCAGATCGTCCACAAGGACAGCTGCCCCCAACTGCACCGGCTTCTTGAGGAGTTCGAGCGGGAGACCGGTGTTCCCGTCCTCCTGAACACCTCGTTCAACGTACGGGGGGAACCGATCGTGAACACCACCGAGGACGCCCTGCGCACCTTCTGGGCGACCGGACTGGACCTGCTCGTGCTCGGCGGACGCTTCATCGTGAGGAAGGGCGACTCATGACAGACCGGATTCTGGTGGTGGCCGCGCACCCGGACGACGACGTCCTGGGCATGGGCGGTACCGTCGCCAAACACGCGCTCGTGGAAGGCGCGGAGGTGTCGGTGCTGTGCGTCACCGACGGGAGTTCGAGCCAGTACCCGGGCGACCGGAAGATCCTGGAACTGAAATGGCAGGAGGCCCAGCGCGCGGCCAAGCTCCTGGGGGTCCGCGAGTACCTTCAGAAGGACCTGCCGGACATGCGCCTGGACTCGGTCCCCCACGTCGAGATCAACCGGGTGGTGGAGGAGGCCGTCGAGGCCATCGGTCCGAACATCGTCTACACCGTCCACCCCGATGTGAACCTGGACCACCGGGCCGTCTTCCGGTCCGTGATGGTCGCGACACGTCCGCGTACCGGCGGTCCGGTGCGCCGGGTGCTCAGCTACGCGCCGATGTCCAGTGTGGAATGGACGCCGCCGTTCGAGGCGACGTTCCGGCCGACGTGGTTCTCGGACATCTCCGCGACCCTGGACACCAAGGTCGCCGCGTTCGCGTGCTTCGAGACGGAGACGCGCGCCTGGCCGCATCCGCGGTCGCCCGAGAGCATCCGGGCCCACGCGGCCGCCTGCGGCAGCGGCATCGGGCGGGAGGCCGCGGAACCGTTCGTCCTCGTACGAAACATCCATGACTGACCCGGTGGGGACCCGGCGGACGCAACGGGCGATCGCCGACCTCATGGGAACCCTGGACCGCACCGACCCTTTCGGGGAGGCGCAGTTCGCCGCGCTGGAGACGGCGCTGTCGCTCCTGAGGGCGGGCACACCGCACCGGGCCCGGGTCCCGGACCCGCCGCAGGAACACGGGGCCGATCCGCTGAACCTGCTGTCGGAGGCACTCGCATCCGCCCGCGCGACCGTCGTCGCAACCAGCTACGCGTTCACCAGGCTCAGCGACGCGCGGCGGGCCCCACGACGTACCGGCCCCGCCGATCCGCCGGCCCGCCCGGCACGCGTCACCCCCGGAAACGGCTCACAGGTAGACAAGGCGAGAGGAACAGTCAGTTGAAACAGCTGCATGCGGACTACGGCGACCTCGCTGCCGCACGGCCGATCGACGTCGACACACCGGACGGTGCCGAACAAGTGGCCCGCCACGCCGAGAGTTTCGGATTCGCGGTGGCCCGCCCGGGCGCGGCGGGCTCCCCCGAGGAGATTCTCGGCCACCTGGCCGAGGTGCTGGGGCTGGGCGCCCCGCACATGCCGGGAACCGCCCATCTCGAAAGCAACACCAGCCCCTACAAGCACGTCGTCAACGCCATGGACCCCGAGGGCTGGCACGTCGACGGACTGCTGGAGCAGCTCGGCACGGTCCGTACGACCGCGTTGTACTGTGTCCGGCCCGCCCTCCGGGGCGGGGCCACGGCGCTCTTCAACTCCATAGCCGCCTATGGCGAGTTGCGTCGGACCGACCCGGAGGCGGCCGACGCCCTGCTGGCTCCGACGGTTCTGACCCGGCATGCCATGCTGCTCACCGGCGGCTACGGCGAGGGGATCACCGGGCCCGCGTTCGCCGTGGCCGATGACGGCACGGTGAGTACCCGGTACTCGGACAACCACACGTGCACATGGGACCGTTCGGTGGGGACCGACGGGAGCCTGGACCGCGCCCTCGAATTCCTCCGGAAGGCGGCGCACGAGAGCCGGTACCGCGTCGACGTACGCCTCGACGCGGGAGAGGTCCTTCTCCTTCGCAACGACCGGCTCGCCCACGACCGCATGCCGTTCGAGGAGGACCCGGCCGCCCCGCGCCGGCTCGTCCGGGCCCTGTACACCAGGCCGCCGCAGGCGCGCCGGGACTGACCCCCGTCCGCTCGCTCCGGCCCCGGCCGCACTCCGGGGCCGGCGCGTACGGGCGGGAGGTCAGCGGTGCTGCGACAGACGGGCTCCGACCGACGCGCAGACGTCCCGGAGCGGGGCGACGAAGGCCGGGATCCTGGACTCGCACTCCTCGCGCCTGCCGATGACGCTGAGCGCACCGAGCGGGACATCGCCCTGCAGCAGCGGGGCGGCGACCATGAGGTGGTCGGAGGTGGGGCCCACGGTCACGGAGTAGCCCCGGGCCCGCACCCTCCGGAGGTCGCCGGGATCGCAGCCGTTCCCCAGATGGGCGAGGATGACCTTTCCCGCGGCGTCGGCGGTCAGCGGCCGGACCGTTCCCGGGGACGCCTCCGCCGGCGCGCCCTGCGGCCCCCGGCACCATTCGATGCAGGTCTGCTGGGGGGTGTCCACCAGAAGGGCCGCATGCAGACAGATCGTCATTCCCAGCCTTTCCCTGAGGGAATGCATCTCCTGCCGGGTCTCCGGTGAAGTGGACCTGGCGTCGAGGGTGCCCGGACGCCCCTCCCCCACCAGGGAAAGCGCGTAGCGCCCGTGCCCCATCTGTGTGATCAATCCTTCCCGCAGGGCGGATTGCATGATCCTCTGCACCGTCGAACGGCTTAACTCCGATCTGCCCACGATCGCGTTGAGTGAATGCGCCCCGGGTCCCATGTTCCGCATCGCCCCCAGCACCCGGAAAGCCCGGTCGGACACTCGCTCTCCACTCCGGGGCGGGGCAGGCTCAAAGCGGGGCATCTTTCCTCCAAATAGCCGCTGCCGAAAATGAGCGGTGGATGAGATCGGGCCAACCGGAGCCGCCCCCGGAGGACGCCGAACCGATCACACCACAAGCACCCGCATCAATACATACGGGATTTCGATCATGCGTCGACCCCACACGCCCGGACACCACCGAGCCGAATACATCAACTACCGAATGACACTCCGGGCATAAATAGCAACAGGAGTCGAAGATCACTGGAAAGCGACAGTAATCCGCACCCATATCGGCGTCAACATGGCCGAACACCAGCCAGGAATGCACCGAAAGTGCAAACGGGACACATGGGAACCATTGCTGACCGAAATTCGATCGTTTAGGAAGCGGCCGAAACAAGGGCTGCAATAGCCGGAAAACGAAAAGCCACAGAGAGCCCTATAGCACACACCTCGACACCGGTTTTTGGCCTGAGTGATTGCCTCCTCCCGGCTCTTTCGGCTCCGCCGTTCCTCCTGCCGGGACTCACCGGTGGGGTCCGAGTTCCGCTTCCGCCCTTTCAGCGGCCGACATCGCGGGCGAGATCCAGGCCGAGGACGCGGTCGAGGTGGGCGAAGGTCTCGAACTTGGCACCCGGGGGGACGTCGGGGCGGTCGGTGAGGGCGGTGAGCAGGTCGAGGACGGCGGCGGCGTCGAGGTTCTCGGTGAGGGCCGCGTACGACTGGCGCAGCAGGTCGGCGGGGATCGGCTTGGAGGGGTGGCGCGCCCAGTCGGCCACCTGTCCGCGCCACCGGCGCAGGGTCTGCCGGGCCGTGGCGAGGGCGGGGCCGGTGATCGTGAGGGGGGTGGTGTGGGGGTGGCCGAGGAACAGCAGGCGCACGGCCAGGGGGTCGGCGGTGTCCGACGGATCGGGAGCGCCCAGGAGTTCCCGGGTGGAGGTGCCCTGTTCCGGCGGGGCCGTGTCGACCCGGCCCACCTCGATCCGGACCCCGGTCGCGAGGTCGCCGTCGTCGCCCGGCGGGAGGACGCGCACGTCGGCGGGGCCGCCGAGGGCCGCGTCCGGGCGGTGCGGGGTGAGGGCGTTCGGGGGGTGGATGCCGAGCACCGTCATGATCCGGTCCAGCGCTCCGGCCCGGTCGGGCGTCAGTTCCCCGGTGGTGAGGGCCGTGACGACCTGGAGTCCGTTCAGTTCCGCGGTGCGTGCCAGGACGTCACCGACCAGGAGCACGCGCAGGTGCCACGGGCCGATCCCGGTGCCGGGGTCCTGCGTCGTGCCGGTGCCGATGGGTGGCAGGTGGACGCTGCTGCGCAGCAGGCGGCGCGGGGCGGCGGGGACGTCCACGAGGTGGCCGGTGCGGGTGTCGGTGATGCGCAGCATGGTGCGGAGGCTAGTCGCGGGGGCCTCCCGGGTGGGGGAGCCCGTGCGGTGTCGTCCGTGCGGGGCGGGTGATCGGGGGTGGCCGGTTCCGGGTCACTCCTCCTCGGTCAGTTGCTCGTCCAGTTCGTCGAAGAGCAGCTCGCCGTGGTCGATCTGGCCGGTCCGGTAGGCGGACCGGGCCACCAGGTGGGCGGCCACGGGGCCGGTCATCAGCTGGAAGAAGCCGATCAGGCCGAGGGTCGCCAGGTCCATGCCGCTGCGCAGGCGCAGGGCGACCCCGGCGAGGGCCAGGAGCATGCCGAGGGTCTGCGGTTTGGTGGCGGCGTGGCTGCGGGAGAGGACGTCGGGGAGGCGGAGCATGCCGATCACGCCGAGCAGGCAGACGGCCGCGCCGACGAGGACCAGTACGGCGCCGGTCATGTCGAGGACCTGGAGCCAGACGTTCACCGGGGCTCCCCCTCGCCGCCGCCGTCCGGGGTCCGGCGCGGCGGCCGGTCCCGGACGGCGATGAAGCGGGCGATGCCGACCGACCCCGTGAACCCGAGGAAGGCCAGCACCAGCATGATCGGGAAGTAGAACGAGTCGCGCGCGAAGGCCGACTTGGCGGCCAGGCCCGCGATGATGAGGGCGGCGCACACGTCCAGCGAGATCGCCCGGTCCAGCATGGACGGGCCCCGCCAGATCCGGGCGAGCAGTCCCGCCCCGGCGACGACGATCAGCACGACGGACGCGGTGAGCAGCGCCCGTTCGACGGTTTCCGGCGTGCTCATGCACCGACTCCCTTGCCGGGTGCGACGGGTGGCGGTGGCTCGGCGACCCGGGCGATCTCGTCGGCGGTGCCGAAGGCGCGTACCGTCAGCGCCTCCAGGCGCCACACCGAGCGCCGTGCCGCGTCGAGCACGGCGGGCCGGTCCGCGTCGAGGACGTGCAGGAAGACGGTGGCCGTGGCGCGGCGCACCTCGACGACCGATCCGCCTGGGACGTTCGACACGGCGACGGCGGTGGCGGCGAGCATCAGGTCGGAGCGGCAGCGCAGCGGTACGGCGATGACGGCGGCCCGGTGCGGATGGTCGACGAAGATCTGCCGGGTGACGCGTACGCCCGAGGTGTACATGTCGTAGAGCAGATAGCCGGCGAGCATCAGGATGCCCCAGGGGTGCAGACGGAGCCCGAGGTCGACCCGGGGCAGCGGGAAGGCCAGGCAGACGACCACCGCGACGACCGCGCCGGTCAGCAGGTTGGCCCAGTTGAGGCCGGACCAGAGGAACATCCAGATGAAGGTGAGCCAGGCGATCAGCGGGAGGTCGAGCACGCGCCGTCGGCGTCCGGTGAACTCGCAGCTGAAGGGCGGCAGGTCCTTGTTCCGGAAGGACAGTTTGATCAGTCGCTTCACCGGCCGAGCACCGCCTGCGTGTAGGGCGTCCGCGCGATGAGTTCGGCGGCGGCGCGGTCGGTGTAGGAGGTCAGCGGTCCGGCGAACACGGTGAAGGCGAGACCGAGTCCGACGGCCGCCGCGGTCGCCCCGGTCATCGGCCGGGGCAGTTTCGTCGTGGTGGTGACGGCGTGGCCGTGCAGGGTGGCCGTGACCGCCCGTCCGGCGGGCTGGTGGCGGGGGTGCACCGGTTCGTCGCCGCTGGCGGGGATGTGGTCGGGGCCCTCGTCGGTTTCGGTGTCGTCCTCGTCGGAGCCGGACTCCAGGACGGTGCCGTACGCGGCCTGTCCGGGCGGCGCGGCCCGCCAGAACGCCAGGTTCCAGACCTTGGCCATCACGTAGAGGGTCAGGAGGCTGGTCACCGCCGATCCGGCGACGAGGGTCCACGCCCAGAAGCCGCCGTCGGCGACCCCGGCCCGCATCAGCCCGAGCTTGCCGATGAAGCCGGACAGCGGCGGGATGCCGGCCAGGTTCATGGCGGGGACGAAGAACAGCGTGGCGAGCAGCGGGGCCGCCTTGGCGAGGCCGCCGATCCGGGTGAGTTCGGTGGTGCCGCCCCGGCGTTCGATCAGCCCCGCCACCAGGAAGAGGGTGGTCTGGACGGTGATGTGGTGGGCGACGTAGACGATCGCGCCGCCGTACGCGTCCCGGGTGGCGAGGCCGATGCCGAAGACCATGTAGCCGATGTGGCTGATGAGGGTGAAGGAGAGCAGCCGTTTCAGGTCGGTCTGGGCCACGGCTCCGAGGATGCCGACGACCATCGAGGCGAGCGCGGTGGCCATCAGCAGGTCGCCGAGCCGGTTGCCGGGGAAGAGCAGTGTCTCCGTGCGGAGCATGCAGTAGACGCCGACCTTGGTGAGCAGGCCCGCGAAGACCGCGGTGACCGGGGCGGGTGCGGTCGGGTAGGAGTCGGGGAGCCAGGCTGCGAGCGGGAAGACGGCGGCCTTGATGGCGAAGACGGTGAGCAGCATCGCCTGGATCAGGGTCTGCACCCCCGGCGGCAGTTCGCCGAGCCGTTCGGCCAGTTGCGCGAAGTTGGCGGTGCCGGCCGCCGCGTACGTCATGGCGATGGCGGTGAGGAACAGCATCGACGAGAACAGCGAGATGATCACGTAGGTGGAGCCGGCCCGGACCCGGGGGCCGGTGCCGCCGAGGGTGAGCAGGACGAAGCTGGCGACCAGCATGATCTCGAAGCCGACGTAGAGGTTGACCAGGTCGCCGGCGAGGAAGGTGCAGGAGACCCCGGCGACCAGGATCAGGTACGCGGGGTGGAAGACCGCGACGGGGGTCTCCTCGTCGCGGTCGGCCATGCCCTGGCCGAGGGAGTAGACCAGCACGCAGAGCGTGACGGCGGAGGACACCGTCAGCATCAGCCCGGAGAGCCGGTCGGCGACCAGGGTGATGCCGAGCGGCGGTGCGAAGTCGCCGAGGTCGACGGTGAGCGGGCCGCGGAGGTCGGCGACGATCATCAGGGTGACGGAGAGCCCGAGCACGGCGCCGAGCACGGCGACGCTGATGAGGCGCTGGACCTGTTTGAGCCGGGTGCCGAAGGCGAGGCTGAGGCCGGTCGCGCAGAGCGGCAGCAGCACCGGCAGGGGGACGAGTGCGTTCATCCGGTGGCTCCTGGATCGGCGTCGTCGGGGCGGGGGTTCTCCGGGGGGCCGTCTGCGGCGCGGGGAGCTCCCGGGGAGCGCCCCCGCGGGCCGTCCCCGGGGCGCGGACCGTTCTCGGAACGGGGGGCCTCCGGCGGGTCGTTGCCGGTGCTTCGTTCCCCCGGGCCGGTGTCCTCCGCGCGTGGCCGCTGCCGCGCGTAGTCCTCGGGGTCCGCGCCCAGCACGTCGTGCCAGAGGTCGCCGGTGGCGTACCGGCCGCGTGCCTGCAGGGCCCGGTCGGCGCGCAGCCGGGCCCGCAGCCGGCGGCGTTCCTCGCGGTAGCGGGCGCGCTGCTCGTCCGTGACGTCGTCGGCGGCCCGGTACCGCTCGCGCAGTTCGTCGCGTTCCCCCAGCACCTCGGCGCGCAGCGCGATGCGCCGGTCCTCCAGGTCGTCGTGGACCTCGTCCGTGCCGGTCAGCTGGTGGCTGCGGTACGCCATGGCGAGGAGGAACGCCGTGGTGGCGAGGGTGATGACGATCGCGGTGAGCGCGATGGCCTGCGGCAGCGGGTCGGTGACCCGTCCCAGCGGGACGCCGTAGAGGAGCGGTTCCTCGCCGGCCGCGCCGGTGGCGGAGAGGACGAGCAGGTTGATGCCGTTGCCCGCGATCACCGCGCCGAGCAGGATGCGGGTGAGCGGCCTGGTGAGCATGAGGATGCCGCCGACCGCGCAGAGCACCACGGCGGTGGCCAGGAGCGAGACGCTGACCGTCATTCGGCGACGCCTCCCGTCCCGGGGGTTGTTCCCGGTGGTGCGCCGGTGCCGGCCGCCGCGGTCCTCGCGGCCGCCTTCTCGATCACGGCCCGCTCGATCTGCCGGTCGATCTTGGCGCCGAGCGCCCGCACGATGTCCAGCACCACGCCCAGGACCAGCAGGTAGACCCCGAAGTCGAAGAGGACCGGCGTGCCGAGGTGGTACTCGCCGATCAGGGGCAGCCGGCCGTGGTGGGTCCAGGCGTGCAGGACCGTTCCGTCGGTGAGGCCGAGCAGGGCGACCCCGGTGGAGACGAACAGTCCGAGGCCGGTGAAGAGTCCGGGCTGGAGCGGTGCGGCCTCGGCGAGTTCGAAGCGTCCGCCCGCCAGGTAACGGGTGATCAGCGCGAGTCCGGCGACGAGTCCGGCGACGAAGCCTCCGCCCGGCATGTTCTCGGCGCAGAACAGCAGGTACACCGAGAGCACCAGGATCGGGTGGAACAGCAGCCGGGCCACGACCTCGAAGACGATGGAGCGGTGTTCGGGCGCCAGCGTCGAACCGGCCGCGAGCCAGCCGCGTTCCGGTGCCCCCTCGTCGCCGTGCGGAAGCCCCGTCAGGCCGGGGGACGTCACCGACCAGGCGGTCCGTCCCCGGATCTCCTCGCGCGGTGGTTCCTCGGTGCGGCGGTGCAGGTAGATCAGGCTCGTCACCCCGATCGCCGCCGCGGCGAGGACGGCGGACTCCCCCATCGTGTCCCAGGCTCGCAGGTCGACCAGGATGGTGGCGACGACGTCCTTGAGCCCGTGGTGGGAGACCTCCTCGACCATGGCCGCCCCCGCCGGGTCCGCGGTACGGGCCGCCGCCGCGACCCACACCACCACGCCGAGCGTCGCCGCCGCGGCCAGGGCCACCGGGATGCGCACCGCGCGCCGCCAGGTGCTGACCGACTCCTGGAAGTGCACCGGCATCCGCCGCAGCACCAGCACGAAGACGATCATCGACACGGTCTCGACGCAGAACTGGGTGAGTGCCAGGTCGGGGCCGCCCTGGACGACGAAGAGCAGCGCCGCGCCGTATCCGGTCAGCCCGGCCAGCACCACCGCCTTCATCCGGCGGCTGACGGTGAGGCACAGGAGGGCGGCCGCGCAGGTCAGCGCGGCGACGGCGCCCTGCAGGGGGACGTCCCAGAGCCGCGGGGCCGCGGCCCCCTGCCAGGGCCGGTCCACGCCGAGGACGGTGAGCTGACCGGCCAGCATCACGAGCAGGGTGGTGGCGAGGTAGACGGAGAGCGAGCCGCGCTGGACGAGGCCGGTGAGCTGGAGCGAGAACCGTTCCAGGCCGAGCAGCAGATGTCCGAAGACGCTGTCGGCGGTCGGCCAGGCGATCCGGCGGGAGAGCCGGGTCACGGTGGTGCGGCCCAGGAAGAGCACCGCGCCGCCCGCCGTGGCGAGGGTGGAGAGCAGCAGGGCGGTCCCGAAACCGTGCCAGAGCGCGAGGTGGTACGGGTACGGGGACGGCGGGAACGCGTCCGCGTACGCGCTCAGCAGCCGGTCGGTCCATTCGACGCCGGGTCCCAGCGCCAGCCCGCAGAGCGCGAGCAGCGCGGGCGGCGCGAGGAAGGCCGGGCCCACCCGGTGCACCGGGGTGTCCGCGACGCCGGGCTTGCGGGCGAAGGCTCCCCAGACGAACCGCGCGGTGTACGCGACGGTCAGGGCCGAGCCGGCGACGGTGAGGCCCAGCGCCCAGTGGTCGGCGGTGGAGCCGTGCAGCAGTGCCTCGAACGCGGCTTCCTTGGCGGCGAATCCGAGCAGCGGCGGCAGGGCCGCCATGGACGCGGCGGCGAGTACCGCGACCGCGCAGACGTGCGGCAGGGCCCGTCCGACGCCGGAGAGCCTGCGCAGGTCACGGCTGCCGGCCGCGTGGTCGACGATGCCGGTGACGAGGAACAGCGGGGCCTTGAAGCAGGCGTGACCCAGGATCATGACGGCGGCGGCCAGTGCCGTGTCCCGGGTGCCGGCCCCGGCGAGCAGGGTGAGGAAGCCGAGCTGGCTGACGGTGCCGTAGGCGAGGACCAGTTTGAGGTCGTTCAGACGCAGGGCCCGCCAGCCGCCGAGCAGCATGGTCACGGCGCCGAGGACGATCACGACGGGCCGCCAGACCGGCACGTCGGCGAAGGCGGGCGCGAGCCGGGCGACCAGGTACACCCCGGCCTTCACCATCGCGGCGGCGTGCAGATAGGCGCTGACGGGCGTCGGTGCGGCCATGGCGTTGGGCAGCCAGAGGCTGAACGGCCAGATCGCCGACTTCGACAGGGCCCCGCACAGGATCAGCAGCACCGCGACCGAGAGGGCGGGGCCCGTGGGGGGCGGGTCGGCGAGGATGGCGGAGATGCGGTAGGTGCCCGCCATGTGGCCGAGGAGCAGGAAGCCGACGAACATCGCGAGGCCGCCGAGCGTGGTGACGGTGAGCGCCTGGAGTGCGGAGCGGCGGCTGTGCTTCTGCTCGCTGTCGTATCCGATCAGCAGGTACGAGAAGACCGTGGTCAGCTCCCAGAACACGTAGAGCGAGATCAGGTCGTCGGCGAGGACGAGGGCGAGCATGGCGCCCGCGAACGCGAGCAGGTTCCCGGCGAATCCGGCCAGTTGCGGGGTGCGGCCGGTGAAGTACGAGGCGCAGTAGAGCAGAACGAGGGTGCCGATCCCGGCCGCGAGCAGCACCATCAGTTCGGCGAGCGCGTCGAGCCTGAGGTCGACGGTGACGTCGTAGGCGGGCATCCACGGCCACGACCGGGTGACGGAGCCGCCGGACGCGGTGGTGTTCCACTGCGTGGCCGCCCACACGGTGGTGGCGGCCGGGGGCAGCGCGAGGAGGACGAAGGCGCGGCTGCCCAGCGCCCGCACCAGCGGGCGCGCGCAGGCGGCCAGGACGAAGTGGCAGACGATGAGCGCGGTCATGCGGCGCCGGTGGGCGTCCCGCGCCCGCTCCGGGCGGATGTTCGCTGCCTGAACGATGGATTACGGGCAAAGAGCACCGAATACAGATATATCCCTGAAAGCCCTTCACCCGTACGGCGCGCCGCACCCGGTGCGGCGCAGTGGGTCCGTCACCCCGGGCGCAACCCCGGAATCGGCCACTCCCCACCACCGCCGAGGACCGGAAGAGGCGCGGGACATACCCCCGGCCGCCATACGAACCCGTGTGAAACGGGCTGCTTCAGGGTTCGGTGAGGAAACTGCGGGCGATCGGTGATGCGCATGTGAGCCCGCTTTCTGTTCCTTTTTTCACTGTGACTAATATCTTCCCGTCCAGATTCTCAACGGATTTGACCAGTCATGAGGCTGGCACCATCGTCAAGGAGCACGCCCTGCGCACGCGCGCCTCACGGCGGACCGGATCGACCCCCATGTCGTTGCGGACAGCCCTGCTCGTACTGGCCATCGTTCCCGGTGTCGCACTGGCCGCCCTCTGGGCCGTCACCAGCGGCCAGACCCTGCTGGACTTCCAGCGCCAGGCGACCCAGGGGCAACTGGCCCAGAAGGCCGGTCAGCCGTCCAACATCGTGTACTACAACCTGCAGGAGGAGCGTCGGCTCAGCGCCGAGGCGCTCGCCCGGCACAAGGGCGCCGCCGAGGCACTCCAGCAGCAGCGCAAGCTGACCGACAAGGCGGTCGAGAGCTTCCGGTCGCTCTCCGACGTGGCCACCGACGACGCCCCCTCCGAGGTCCGCGACGCGGTCGCCGAGGCCCGCAAGGCGATCGACCAGCTGCCCACCCAGCGCACCCTCGTCGACGAGGGGGGCAAGGAGCAGCAGAAGGCCGTGTACGGCTACTACACGGACCTGATCGCGGTCGACCTCGAACTCTTCGCGGCCCTCAGCCACGTCGACAACGGCCACATCACCACGCTCTCGCAGCCGCTGGTCGAACTGTTCTGGACCAAGGAGATGATCTCCCGTTCGGATGCCCTGCTGGCGCGCGGCTGGGCCGACGGGAAGCTGAGCACCGCGGATCTGCGACTGGTCCGCGAGGCCGTCTCCGGCCAGGAACTCCAGTACTCCACCAGGGTCGTCCCCATGCTCCCCGCGGACGAGAAGGCCATGTGGCAGGAGATCATCCGCAGCGACGCCTGGAAGGCCAAGACCCGGGTGGAGAACAAGGTGCTGCGCCCGGCCGAGGCCGACGCGGACGGGTTCGTCGCCCTGGACGCCCGGCAGGAGACCTGGCGCGGGGCGATCGACGAACTCGACCCGCAGATCGAGAAGCTGCTGGAGCACCGCACCGCCCTCGTGGTCGAGGAGGGCAAGGGCAGTGTCATGTCGCTGCTGCTCAGGATGGTGCTGACCAGCGTCATCGGTCTGCTGGCCGTGGTCGCGGTCATCTGGACCACCTGGCGCCTCACCCGTAACCTCCGGCGCCGGATCGGGCATCTGCAGGAGCGGGCCGAGGAGCTGGAGAAGGCCCTGCCGGAGGTCGTCGAGCGGCTCGCGCAGGGCGAGCGGATCGATGTCGAGGCCGAGGCCCGGGCCATCGAGCGCGACGGCGAGAACGCCGGCGACGACGAGCTGACCCGGCTCGGCGACGCCCTCAACCTGGCCCGCACCAGTGCGCTGGCCGCGGCCGTCAAACAGGCCGACCAGCACCGCGGCTTCGAGCGCCTGCTCCAGCGCATCGCCCGCCGCACCCAGCAGCTGATCGGCCAGCAGCTGAAGAAGCTGGACGAGCTGGAGCGCAAGCACGAGGACCCGGAGGTGCTCAACGGCCTCTTCGACCTCGACCACCTCACCGCCCGACTGCGGCGGTACGAGGAGAACCTGGTGATCCTGTCGGGCGGTTCGCCGCACCGGCGCTGGCGCAAGCCGGTCCCGCTGCTGGACGTGATGCGTTCCGCGCAGGGCGAGGTGCAGGACTACCGGCGCGTGGTGCTGGACATCGACGGCAGCCCCTGGCTGTCGGAGCGCGCCGTCGGCCCGGTCTCCCACGTGCTGGCCGAGCTGATCGAGAACGCGCTCAGCTTCTCCCGGCCGCCGAGCCCGGTCGAGGTCAGGGCCGCCAAGGTGATCCGGGGCCTGGCCATCGAGGTCGAGGACCGCGGCCTCGGAATGGACGAGGAGCAGCTGGCGGCGGCCAACGAGCTGATGGCCCGGCCGCCCCGCATGGACGTGCTCGCCCACGCCGACGACATCCGTCTCGGCCTGTACGTGATCGCGCGCCTCGCCGACCAGCACGGGCTGCGGGTGGAGTTCCGCTCCTCGGCGTACGGCGGCACCCGCGTGGTCGTGCTCGTGCCCGACGAACTCACCGTGCCCGAGCCGCGGACCGGCCCGGTCGGCGTGCCGTCCCCCGCGCCCGCCCCGGCCGCCGCTCCCCCGGCCCCGGCACCGGCCGCCGCTCCCGACGGCGCGCTGCCCACCCGCGTACAGGGCCAGGCCCTGGCCGGAGTCACCGCGCTGAACGCCGCGGGCGCCCCCCACGCCGGCGCGGAGCAGCCGTACCCGGCGGAGCGGGAACAGCGGACCCACCAGCCGGACCCGGCCCCGTTCCCCGACCGGGAACAGCCGTACGCCGTACCGGGGAACCCGGCCGCGGGCCCGGAGCGGTCCCCCGCCGAGCCGGCGCAGGGCGCTTCCCACGGGATGCCGGAAAGCCCCTACACCGCACCGGCCACGCCGTACTCCACGCACGAGGACCCGTACGGACAGGCCGAGCGGCCGTACATGACGGCGGCGGGGCAGTACCCCGTGGATCAGCCGCCGTACCCGGCGTCCGAGCAGCCGTACACGGTGGCCCAGCAGCCGTACGCCGCGCCGTATCCCACCGGTGCCGGGGACGGCCCGTCCCTGCCGGGCCCCGGCCCGCAGGCCGCCCGGACCGCGCAGCTGCCGGTCTCCGTGCCCGACCACCCGGCCCCGCCGGAGCCGGAGGCCGTCCACCGGGAGGACGGGGCCGACCGGTCCGTTCCCTCCACGCCCACGCCCGGAGCGGAACCCCCGTTGCCGCGCCGGGTGCGCCAGGCCAGCCTGGCCGACGAACTGCGGATCGCGCCGGCTGCCCGGCCCACCGCACCGGACCAGCCGGGACGGCAGGAGAACCCGCCGTCGCGGCCGGCGGCGCCGCGCCGGGCCGGAGCCGCGATCGGGGCGTTCCAGCGCCGGTCCCGCGCCGCCCGCGCCACCGAAGAGGCGTCCACGCAGCCCGCACCGCCCGCCATCCCCCTCCCTACGAGAGAAGAACGGCCATGACACGCACAACCGCCACTCACCAGGACCTCGACTGGCTGCTCGACGGGCTGGTGGACTCGGTGGCCGAGACCCTGAACGCAGTCCTGCTCTCCGACGACGGCCTGGTGGTCAGCCACTCGCGCACCATCGAACGCCCCGACGCCGAGCGGCTGGCCGCGATCTGCACCGGCCAGCAGAGCCTGGCCCGCGGTGTCGGCCAGCTCTTCAACGGCGGCAGCGTGCACCAGGTGATCGTCGAGCTGAACGAGCTCTGGCTCTTCATCATCTCGGCCGCTCAGGGCACCCACCTGGCCGTGATCGCCTCCCAGGAGGTGGACGCCGAGATCATGTCGCTCGCCATGCACAACCTCGTGCAGCAGGTCGGCCAGAAGCTGAGCACCCCGGCCCGCAGCGAGTTCGACGCCTTCGGTACCGGGGGCGGGCAGCTCGCGTGACCCCGTACTGGGAGGAGGAGGACGCGGAGGACGGTGCGGGCACGATGGTGCGCCCGTACACCATCACCCGGGGCCGGACCGCTCCCGAGCGGGACGACTTCAGCCTCATCACCGTACTCACGACCGTCCAGGACCCCCGGGACGAGCGCGGCGCGCCGGTCCTGCCGGGGCGGCTCCAGCCGGAGCACCGGATGATCCTGGACCGCTGCCGCCGCCCGTCCGCGGTCGCCGAGGTCTCGTCCGACCTCGGCCTCCCGGTGTCGGTGACCAAGATCCTGCTGGCCGACCTCGTCGCCCAGGGCCTGCTGCTGGCCCGCGCCCCGCTCTCGGTGGCGCGGGCGGCCGGCGGGGCCGACATGGGCCTGCTCGCCGCCGTTCGTGACGGACTCCGGAGACTCTGAACCACATGACAAGCAGTCAGGCGGCCCCCGCCGCCGTCAAGATACTCATCGCCGGAGGCTTCGGCGTCGGCAAGACCACCCTGGTGGGCGCGGTCAGCGAGGTCACCCCGCTGCGCACCGAGGAGTACCTGACCCAGGCCAGCGTCGGCGTCGACGACCTGGCCGGGGTCGGTCAGAAGGACACCACCACCGTGGCCCTGGACTTCGGCCGGATCACGGTCAGCCCCGAGCTGGTGGTCTACCTCTTCGGCACCCCGGGCCAGGAGCGTTTCTGGTTCATGTGGAACGACCTGGTCAACGGGGCGCTCGGCGGCGTGGTGATCGCCGACACCCGCAGGCTGGAGACGAGCTTCGCCTCGATCGACTTCTACGAGAGCCGGGACATCCCGTTCGTCGTGGCGATCAACTGCTTCCACGGCCACAACTCCCGCAGCCCCGAAGAGATCAGGGCCGCCCTCGACCTCGACCCGCACGTTCCGCTGCTGATCGGCGACGTCCGGGAGCGGGCCTTCGGCCGGGACGTGCTGCTGGCCCTGGTCGACCACCTGATGAGCCTGCCCGTCGCGGCCGGCTGACCTCCGGCCGCGTACTTCCCGCACTTCCCGTACTTCTTCTCGTTCTGGAGAGATCTGAGATGGCAACACCCCTGCGCGTCCTCGTCCACGGCGGCGGCATCGGCGGGCTCACCCTCGCCACCGCCCTGGCCCGCGGCGGTCACACCGTCGAGGTCGCCGAGCTCCGCGACGAGCTGGAGGCCCTCGGCGTCGGCATCATCCAGCCGTCCAACGCCCTCCACGTCATGCGGGAGATCGGGGTCCTCGACGCGTGCCTCGCGGCGGGCTTCGAGTGGGAGGTGCTGACCATCGCCGACCCGGCGGGCAACACCCTCGCCGAGATACCCCAGCCCCGGATGGGCGACGCCCCCTCCAACAACGGCATCCCGCGGCCCGCCCTGGCCCGGATCCTGAACTCCGCCGCCGTCGCCGCGGGCGCCAAGATCCGCTTCGGCACCACCATCACCGAGCTGACCGACGACGGCGCCGGGGTGGACGTCACCCTCTCCGACGGCTCCTCGGGCCGCTGGGACCTGGTGGTCGGCTTCGACGGCATCGGTTCGCCGCTGCGCACCCGGCTGTACGGGGACCGTTACGCCCCCCGGTACACCGGCTTCGCCAACTGGCGGGTGACGGTGCCCCGGCAGGACCGGGTCCGGGGTGTCCTGATGAGCACCGCGGGGCAGGAGGCCAAGGCTCTGCTGACCCCGATCACCGAGGAACTGATGTACCTGGGCGCGGTGTTCGCCGAGGCCGAGGACTTCCGGCCGGACCCGCTGCGGGCCCACGAGCAGCTCTCGGAGCGGCTGGCGATGTTCTCGGGACCGGTCGCCGAGGCGCTCGGCCACGTCACCGACCCGGCCGCCGTGGTGTACTCGCGGATCTCCCAGGTGACGGTGGAGGAGCCCTGGCACGTCGGGCGGGTCGCCCTGGCCGGTGACGCCGCGCACGCCTCCACCCCGCACATCGCGCAGGGTGCGGCGATGGCCGTCGAGGACGCCCTGGTGCTCGCCCGGTCGCTGGACTCCGAGGACGGGGTGCCCGCGGCCCTCGCCGCGTGGGAGGCCCGCCGCCGGCCCCGCGCCATGTGGGTGCAGGCCATCTCGCGCGCGGTGCTCAAGCAGGAGACGGGCAGCCCGACCACGCCCGAGGAGGACGAGCTGCTGAAGGTCGGCATCCCGGGCGCGGCGCACGTGCTGGTGAAGCCGTACTGACCGACGGCCGTACGGGCCCGGCCCCCGGGCCCGTACGGCCGCCCGCGGCAACGTTCCTGACGGCAGGTCAGGGAAGTACCGCGATCCCGTCGAGTTCGACGAGGGCCTGTTCGTCCCAGAGCCTGGCCACTCCGACGACCGCCATCGCCGGATAGTCCCGGCCCGCCAGCCGCCGCCAGATCCTGCCCAGTTCGGCGGCTCTCTTGCGGTAGTCGGCCACATCGGTGGCGTACACGGTGACCCTGGCCAGGTCCGCCGGGGCACCGCCCGCCGCGCGCAGGGCGGTGAGCAGGTTGGTGAGCGCCGTCGCGAACTGCTCGGTCAGGTCGTCGCCGACCACCGCGCCGTCCTGGTCGAGCGCCGTCTGCCCGGCCAGGAAGACCAGTTGGCCGCCGGTGGCCGTGACGGCGTGCGAGAAGCCCGTGGGCGGGGCCAGTTCGACGGGGTTGATCCGGTGGACCGGACTCATGCGGATGCCTCCCGGTTCGCGTACAGCTCCTTGGCGATGATGGTGCGCTGGACCTCACTGGCGCCTTCGTAGATCCGTGGCGCGCGGACCTCCCGGTAGAGGTGTTCCAGGAGGTGGCCGCGGCGCAGGGCGCGGGCGCCGTGCAGTTGGACGGCGGCGTCGACGACGTACTGGGCGGTCTCGGTGGCGTACAGCTTGGCCATGGCGGCGCGGCGCGGCACACCGGGTTCCCCCGCGTCGTACGCGGCGGCGGCCGCGTACACCAGGAGCCGGGCGGCCTCGACGCGGGTGGCCATCTCGGCGACCTGGTGGGAGACGGCCTGGAGGTCCTTCAGCGGGCCGCCGAACGCGGTGCGGTGCGCGGTGTGCTCCACGGTGGCGTCGAGGGCGGCGCGGGCCATGCCGACGGCGAACGCGCCGACGCTGGGCCGGAACAGGTTGAGGGTGTCCATGGCGACGCGGAAGCCCCGGTCCGGTTCGCCGAGCACGTCGTCCGGGGTGACCGGGACCCCGTCGAAGGCCAGGGCCCCGATGGGGTGCGGCGAGAGCATGTCGAGGGCGGTGCCGGTGAGTCCGGGGCGGTCGGCGGGGACCAGGAACGCGGTGACGCCGCGCGATCCGGCGCCGGGGGTGGTGCGCGCGAACACGGTGTAGAAGTCGGCCTCGGGCGCGTTGGAGATCCAGCACTTCTCGCCGGTCAGCCGCCAGCCGTCGCCGTCGCGTCCGGCCGCCAGGGCGAGGGCCGCCGCGTCGGAGCCGGCTCCCGGCTCGCTGAGCGCGAAGGCGGCCACGGCGCGCCCGGCGCGCACCCCGGGGAGCCAGCGGGCGCGGTGGGCGGGGGTGCCCGCCCGGACCACGGGGTGGGTGCCGAGCCCCTGGAGGGCCAGCGCGGTCTCGGCCTCCGGGCAGGCCCGGGCCAGGGACTCGCGGAGCAGGCAGAGGTCGAGGGCGCCGGAGTCCAGCAGCCGGTCGATGAGGCCCGCCGCGCCGAGTGCGGCGATCAGGGGGCGGTTGACGTGGCCCGGCTCGCCCTTCTCGGCGAGGGGGCGCAGTTGTCGCCCGGCGAGGGTTTCGAGCTCCTCGCACCAGGCGGTCTGTTCCGGATCGAGTGAGAATGCCGTCATACGGGCGCCTCTCCTGTCGCGTCTCGTCTGCTTGCTTCCCGTTCCCGTCCGCTCGTTCTTCCGTACCCGTCCGCGCCCGCCTTCCCGGCCTTCCGTCACCCGGTCGGCCGTTCCCCGTCGGCTCGTTCCCCCGTCGACTCGCTCTATCGCGGACCGTTGACTACCGTCACACAAACGATACGCTCCAAGGGCGACAAGGGGGCGATCCGTCATGGACCCGAACACCTCAGCGCACCTCGACACCTTCGCCAGGGACCACCTGCCACCTCCGGACCAGTGGCCGCACCTGCTCTTCGACCTTCCCGAACTGCGTTATCCCGACCGCCTCAACTGCGCGGCGGAGCTGCTGGACCGCACGATCGACCGCCTCGGCCCAGACCGCCCCGTCTTCCGCACCGCCGACGGCGCGGTCTGGAGCTACGGGGAGCTGCGGGAGCGGGTGGACCGGATCGCCCACGTCCTCACCTCCCGCCTCGGGGTCGTCCCCGGCAACCGCGTCCTGCTGCGCGGCCCCACCACGCCCCGACTGGCCGCCTGTTGGCTGGCGGTGCTGAAGGCGGGCGCGATCGCCGTCACCGTGCTGGACCGGCAGCGGCCCGCGGAGCTGTCCACCATCTGCTCGATCGCCCGGGTGAGCCATGCGCTGTGCGACGCCGGGGCCGTCGACGACCTGGTGCGGGCCGAGGTGCCGGGGCTGCGGATCACGGTGTACGGGGGCGGGGACGAGGACGACCTGCTGCGTCTGACCGGCACCGTGACGGGCCCGTACCGGGCCGTGGACACGGCCGCGGACGACGTCGCGCTGATCGCGTTCACCTCGGGCACCACCGGGCGCCCCAAGGGCTGCGTGCACTTCCACCGGGACGTGCTGGCGATCGCGGACACCTTCTCGCGCCATGTGCTGCGGCCCACGCCCGACGACGTGTTCGCGGGCAGCCCGCCGCTCGGCTTCACCTTCGGGCTCGGCGGCCTGGTGGTGTTCCCGCTGCGGGCCGGTGCCAGCGCCCTGCTGCTCGAACAGTCCGGCCCGGACCGGCTGCTGCCCGCGCTCGCCGCCCACCGGGTCTCGGTGCTGTTCACCGCGCCGACCGCCTACCGCCTGATGCTCGACCACGTCGACGAGCACGACCTGGGCGCACTGCGGCGCTGCGTGTCGGCCGGGGAGAACCTCCCGGTGTCCACCTGGCGCTCCTGGTACGAGCGGACGGGGCTGCGCATCATCAACGGCATCGGCGCCACCGAGCTGCTGCACATCTTCATCTCGGCCGCCGACGAAGCGATCCGCCCCGGCACCACCGGCGTCCCCGTGCCCGGCTGGCAGGCCCGGGTCCTGGACCGCGACGGCGGGCCGGTGCCGGACGGCGAACCGGGGTTCCTGGCGGTGCGCGGTCCGGTGGGCTGCCGCTACCTCGCCGACGGGCGCCAGCGGGAGTACGTGGCGCACGGCTGGAACTTCACCGGCGACACCTATGTGCGCGAGCCGGACGGCTACTTCCGGTACGTCGCCCGCGCCGACGACATGATCATCTCCTCCGGGTACAACATCGCGGGCCCCGAGGTCGAGGACGCCCTGCTGCGCCATCCCGCGGTGGCCGAGGCCGCGGTGGTGGGCCGGGCGGACGAGCTGCGCGGCCAGATCGTGGTGGCGTACGTGGTGCTGCGCGAGGGCGCGGACGTTCCGGCCGACGCGTTGCGCGCGCACGTGAAGAACGAGCTGGCCCCGCACAAGTGCCCGCGCGTCGTCGAGTTCCTGCCCGCCCTCCCCCGTACCGCCACCGGGAAGCTGCAACGCTTCCGGCTGCGGGACGGCTGATCCCCGCGTCCCGAAATACGGGTGCCCCGCGCGGCGCGGACCCGGCAGGATGAGGCATGCCCTGGACCTTCACCGACGACGTCGACGTCTTTCTCGACGCGGCCGGCGCCTCGCTCGCCGCCCGGCCCGCCGAGAACACCGTGATCCTTACCGTCACCGCGACGCTCCGGCGCGAGGGCCCGCACGCCTACGGCGAGGCCGCCCCGTTGCTCGGCTGGTGGCGCGGGGCGGACGGCGAGGTCGCGGGGACGCTGGTGCGGACCCCGCCGCACCCGCCGATGCTGGGGTCCGTCGCCCCGGAGGCGCTCGAACCGCTGGTCGTCGCGCTGCCCCTGACCCGGATCAACGCGGACCGGGCCTCCGCCGAGGTGCTCGCCGGTCTCTGGCCCGGCCACCGGGTCGACCAGGAGCAGCGGCTCCACCGGCTGGGCACGCTGACCCCGCCCTCCCCCGCGCCCCCGGGCCGGCCCAGGGCCGCCGTCGCCGCCGACCGGGAACTGCTGGTGCACTGGCACCTCGCGTTCGCCGACGAGACCGGCCAGTCCGGCGCCCGCGTCGAACGGATGGTGGACGAGCGGCTGGCGTCCGGCGGGCTGACGCTCTGGGAGGACGGTGACGGCGTCCCGGTGTCGATGGCCGGCGCCTCGCCGCGGATCGCGGGCACGGTACGGATCTCGACGGTCCGCACCCCGCCCGAGCACCGCCGACGGGGCTACGCGGCCGCGGTGACGGCGGAGAGCAGCCGGGCGGCGCGGGATGCGGGCGCGCGGGAGGTGCTGCTCTTCACCGACCTGACGAACCCGACCAGCAACGGCGTGTACCGGCGCATCGGTTACCGGGCGGTCTCGGACCGACTGCTGATCAGCGCGGTGCAGCGGTGAGCGGGGCGGCGAGCGGCCCGCCGGAACCCGCCTGGCTGGTCGTGGCGAACGTGGTGCTGTGGCGGCGGTACGGGGATGGCGGGCAGGAGCTGCGCCCCGGCACGAAGGCGTACCGGGGCGGGGCGAAGGTGTACGTCGTCGACACCTACGCCGGGATGGGGCACCAGCAGCTGACCACCGTCGGCCACGGGCGGCACACCGGTCGCTGGATCACCATCGACACGGGGACCCGTCATCTCCACACCTTCCG
The DNA here is from genome assembly GCF_042889165.1 of Streptomyces sp. NPDC002669. Taxonomy (NCBI): domain Bacteria; kingdom Bacillati; phylum Actinomycetota; class Actinomycetes; order Kitasatosporales; family Streptomycetaceae; genus Streptomyces; species Streptomyces sp. NPDC002669. Next base: position 515,842 of record NZ_JBIAQQ010000001.1, read on the forward strand.
GGCCCGGTTGGTGTACACCCCGGCCGTGCTGAAGCGGTGCCCCGGTCCGCTCGTGGCCGGCCGGGAGGAGGCCGAGGAGCTGGCCGCGCTGCTGGAGCGGGTCGCCCGGGAGGAGCGGCACGCCCATCACGGGGCTCCGCACCCCGACCCGTGCCTCTGCCACGAGTGCCTGCCGGTCACCCCAGGGTGAGCCGGGGTTTCGGGGCGTCCGTGCGGCCCGTCGGCGGGGTCCTGCTGCCAGCCCGGTACGGGGCCGGCCAGGAAGCGCCGGGCCCGGTGTAGCCCTGTTCGGCCGCCGCGTGCAGGGTCCAGTGCGGGTCGTACAGGTGGGGGCGGGCCAGGGCGCAGAGGTCGGCCCGGCCCGCGAGGAGCAGCGAGTTGACGTCGTCCCAGGAGGAGATCGCCCCGACCGCGACGACGGGCACGCACAGGGCGTTGCGGATCCGGTCGGCGTACGGGGTCTGGTAGGAGCGGCCGTACTCGGGGCGTTCGTCGGGCACGACCTGGCCGGTGGAGACGTCGATGGCGTCGGCCCCGTGGGCGACGAAGGCGCGGGCGATCTCGACGGCGTCGTCGGCCGTGGTGCCGCCCTCGGCCCAGTCGGTCGCCGAGATCCGGACGGTCATGGGCCGGGCGTCCGGCCATTGTTCGCGGATCGTGTCGAAGACCTCCAGGGGGAACCGGAGGCGGTTGGCCGGGCAGCCGCCGTACTCGTCGGTGCGGTGGTTGGTGAGCGGCGAGAGGAAGCCGGACAGCAGGTAGCCGTGGGCGCAGTGGAGTTCGAGCAGGTCGAAGCCGCAACGGGCGGCGCGGCGGGCGGCGGCCGCGAACTGCTCGCGCACGGCGTCGAGTCCGGCCCGGTCCAGGGCGTGCGGGACCTGGTTGACGCCGTCCCGGTACGGGATCGGGGAGGCGGCGGCGAGCGGCCAGTTGCCGTGGTCGAGCGGCTGGTCGATGCCCTCCCACATCCGGCGGGTGGAACCCTTGCGGCCCGAGTGGCCGAGCTGGACGCCGAGGGCGGTGCCGGGGGCGTTCGTGTGGACGAAGTCCGTGACGCGGCTCCAGGCGGCGGCCTGCTCGTCGGTGTAGAGGCCGGCGCAGCCGGGCGTGATGCGGCCCTCGGCGCTGACGCACACCATTTCCGTCATGACGAGTCCGGCGCCGCCGAGCGCGCGGGCGCCCAGGTGGACGAGGTGGAAGTCGCCGGGGACGCCGTCGACGGCCGAGTACATGTCCATGGGGGACACGACGACGCGGTTGCGGAGTTCGAGGCCGCGCAGCCGCAGCGGGGTGAACATCGGCGGGGTGTCGGGGAGGCCGCCGAACTCCTCCTCGACGGCGGCGGTGAAGGAGGGGTCGCGCAGGCGCAGGTTGTCGTGGGTGACGCGGCGGCTGCGGGTGAGGAGGTTGAAGGCGAACTGGCGGGGCGGCTGGTCGACGTAGGTGCCCAGTTCCTCGAACCAGCGCAGGCTGGCCGCGGCGGCCCGCTGGGTGGATTCGACGACCGGCCGGCGCTCGGCCTCGTAGGCGGACAGCGCGGCGGGCAGGTCGGGCTGTTCCTCGATGCAGGCGGCGAGGGCGAGGGCGTCCTCGACGGCGAGTTTGGTGCCGGAGCCGATGGAGAAGTGCGCGGTGTGGGCGGCGTCGCCGATGAGGACGGTGCTGCCGTGCGACCAGCGGGTGTTGACGACGGTGCGGAAGGCGGTCCAGGCGGACCGGTTGGAGCGCAGCGGCCGGCCGCCGAGCGCCTCGGTGAAGACCTTGGCGCAGCGCAGGGTCGAGTGCTCGACGGAGCAGGTGTCGAACCCGGCGGCCCGCCAGACCTCCTCGCGCATCTCGACGATGACGGTGGAGGCGTCGGCCGAGAAGGGGTAGCCGTGGAGCTGCATCACCCCGTACGCGGTCTCGGCGATCTCGAAGCGGAAGGCGTCGAGGGCGAAGTCGGCGGCGAGCCAGATGTAGCGGCAGCGGTGGGTGGTGAGGCGGGGGCCGAAGACGTCGGCGTGTGCGGCGCGGGTGGGGCTGTGCACGCCGTCGGCGGCGATCACCAGGTCGTGCGTGGCGGCCAGCTCGGCGGCCGGGGGCGCCATGGTGCGGAAGTGGAGACGTACCCCGAGGGACGCGCAGCGTTCGCGCAGGATCTCCAGGAGCCTGCGCCGCCCCAGGGCCGCGAAGCCGTGGCCGCCGGAGGTCTGGGTGACGCCCCGGTGGACGATGTCGATGTCGTCCCACCGGACGAATTCGTCCGTGAGCGCCCGGTACACGACGGGGTCGGCGTGTTCGATGCCGCCGAGGGTCTCGTCGGAGAGGACGACGCCGAAGCCGAAGGTGTCGTCGGGGGCGTTGCGCTCCCATACGGTGATGTCGCGGGCCGGGTCGAGCCGTTTGAGCAGGGCCGCGGCGTAGAGGCCGCCGGGGCCGCCGCCGATGACCGCGATCCGCCGCACGCCGGTCCGGGGCGCGGTCGCCGGGGCCCGGGCCGGGTCCTGGGCCGATCGGGAGGGCATCGCTACCGGCCCTGCCACTTCGGGGGCCGTTTCTCGGTGAAGGCGGCGTGGAATTCCGCGTAGTCCTCGCCGTGCATCAACAGGGCCTGGGTGGCGGCGTCCATCTCGACGGCGGCGGCGAGCGGCATGTCGAGTTCGGCGGTGAGCAGCGCCTTGGTCTGGGCGAGGGCGAGGGCCGGGCCGTCGGCGAGGCGGCGGGCGAGCGCCGCCGCCCGTTCGTCCGCCCGACCCTCCTCGGCCAGCTCGCTGATCAGTCCGATCCGTTCCGCCTCGGGGGCGCGGACCGGTTCGCCGAGCATCAGCAGCCGGGTGGCGTGGCCGAGGCCGACGACGCGCGGCAGCAGGTAGGCGGCGCCCATGTCGCCGCCGGAGAGGCCGACCCGGGTGAACAGGAAGGCGAACCGGGCGGACGGGTCGGCGATCCGGAAGTCGGCGGCCAGCGCGAGAACGGCGCCCGCGCCGGCGGCCACTCCGTGTACGGCGGCGACAACGGGGAAGGGGGTCTCACGCAGGGCTCGTACGACTTGTCCGGTCATCCGGTTGAAGTCGAGGAGTCGGGCGGTGTCCATGGCGAGCGTCGCGCCGATGATGTCGTCGACGTCCCCGCCGGAGCAGAAGCCGCGGCCCTCGCCCGCGAGCACCAGGGCCCGTACGGCACGTTCGCGGGACAGTTCGGCGAGCAGGTCGCGCAGGTCGGCGTAGGCGCCGAAGGTGAGCGCGTTGAGCTTCTCGGGCCGGGCGAGAGTGACGGTGGCGACCCCGTCGTCCACGGTCAGCCGCAGATGGCGCCACTCGTCCGTGCGGCGGGCGGAGCTGGGAAACGGGCTCATGGAGGGGGCTCCCCTTCAGCCGTCGGCTGCTACCTGCGATCGAACTTATCACCCGTACGTGACCTCCGTCACGAGAACGCAACACAGGGAGGACGGGAAAGAAGTGTCCAACGTCCCTTGCATACCTGTCGGTAGTCCCTTGTCCGATTTTTTGCGGTTCATAAGGTTGAAGAGGAGAAGTCTTGATCCGCAGAGAACACTCCCGTCACAGAGCACCCTCTCGCCCCGGAAGGGAAACCATGCCGTGTCTCCCGACGCACCCTTTACCACCTCGTGGCGGATCGATCTGCCGCACTCGACGGCGGCCGTGCCCATCGCCCGCGCCCTGATCCGCACCGCGCTCGCGGACATCGACGCGTCGACCTACGCCGACACCGCCGAGCTGCTCACCGCGGAGCTGGTCGCCAACGCGGTCGAGCACACCGGGAACGACGACCCCATCGAGCTGGTGGTGGAGCTCCTGCCGACCGGCTGCCAGGTGGAGGTGCACGACCGCGCCCCCGCCCCGCCCGGCGGCCTCACCTTTCCGCGGCCCGGCGAGGAGCCGGACCCCTGGCAGGAGCACGGCCGGGGGCTGCTGCTGATCCGCGCGCTCAGCTCGTCCTGCGGCCACCGTGCGACGGAGCACGGCAAGGCGGTGTGGTTCACCCTGCCCGCCCTCGTGCCCGAGAACTGACCCGCCCCGCCCCGGTGACCCGCCCCGCCCCGGTGACGCGCCCCGGGAACCGGCCGGACGCCCTCAGCGGCCCGGGTCCGCGGCCGCCAGCCGGGAACGGCCACGGCCGTAGCAGGCGTACACCGTCGCACCGACGGCCAGGAACACCGCGAACTGCGCCCAGGTCGCCCAGCCCGTCCCGTACATCAGGTAGAGGCAGAAGCCGACGCCCAGGAGCGGGCTCAGCGGATAGAGCGGCACCCGGAACGATCCCCGGACCTCCGGGTTGCGGCGGCGCAGCACGATCACCGCGAGGTTCACCACGACCATGGTGGCCAGCGTGCCGATGGTGGTCAGGTTCACCACCACGTCGAGCGACGAGAAGGCCGCCGGGACCGCGAAGACCACCGCCACGATCCAGGTGTTGGCGACCGGGGTGGCGGTGCGCGGCGAGACCCGTTCGAAGACCCGCGGGATCAGGCCGTCCCGGGACATCGACATCAGGATGCGGGTCTGTCCGTACATCACCGCGAGCACGACGGACGCGATCGCGACGACCGCCCCGAAGGCGATGATCCCGCCGCCGACCGTCGAACCGGTGACCTGGTCGACGACGATCGAGAGCGCCGCGGGCTTGTCGGCGACGGCGTCCGGGCCCAGGGCCCCGATCGCGGCGAGGCCCACCGCGCAGTAGAGCAGGGTGACCAGGCCGATGCAGATCATGATCGCGACCGGGATGTTCCTCCGCGGGTTCCTGACCTCCTCGCCGGCGGTGGTGATGGCGTCGAAGCCGATGTACGAGAAGAACGCCAGCGAGGCCCCGGCGGTGACCCCGGCCGGGCCGTGGGCGAAGAAGGGGGTGAGGTTGCCGCGCTCGAAGGCCGTGAAGGCGATGGCGCAGAACAGGAGCAGGATGGTGATCTTGAGGATCGCCATGGCGGCGGTGGCCCCGGCGCTCTCCCGCACGCCGCGCACCAGCAGGGTGGCGGCCATCATGACCACCAGGACGGCGGGCAGGTTGATCATGCCGCCGTCGCCGGGCCCGGCCGAGAGCGCGGCGGGCAGCTGCGCGCCGAAGAGGCTGTCCAGCAGTTCGTTGACGTACTGGCTCCAGCCGACGGCGACCGCGGAGACCGAGACGCCGTACTCCAGCAGCAGGCACCAGCCGACGAGGAACGCGACGCGCTCGCCGAGGGTCGCGTAGGCGAAGGAGTACGAGCTGCCGGAGACCGGGATGGCACTGCCCAGCTCGGCGAAGGAGAAGGCGGTGAAGATGCAGGTGATCGCGGCGAGGACGAAGGACAGCACGACCGCCGGACCCGCCTCGGCGACGCTGTCGGAGAGGCCCACGAAGATGCCGGTGCCGACGACGGCACCGATGCCGAAGCACACGAGCTGGAAGAGGCCCATGGTGCGCTTGAGCCCGTGCCCCTCCAGGTCGGCGCCGGACTCTGCGATCAGCTGGTGGGGGCTCTTGACGCGCGCCCCGGACGGGCGCGCGGGACTCGATGGGCGCAGCGGACTCACGGGGATGGTCTCTTCTCTGGTGGAACACGTGGGGGGGACGCGCACCGGAGCCGTGGGGACCCCGGGCTCCGTCACCGGTCCCGGCATCGGGCACGACCCCGGGGGCCGGGTCCGGGCCGGTTCCGGAACCGGTGGCGCGCACGGAAATGGGGTTCGAGCGTGCGAGCCCGAACCCCACCAAGAGGCAACATATTAGTCACCTGTCCGTATGTTCACCCAATCGGGCGCATGTCCATGCAATCGTCAGCCGCGGCCGGCCAGGGTCGCCACCAGGACGGCCTTGATCGTGTGCATCCGGTTCTCGGCCTCGTCGAAGACGACCGAGTGCGCGGACTCGAAGACCTCGTCGGTGACCTCCAGCTCGGCCAGCCCGTACGCGGCCTCGATCTGCCGCCCCACCTCGGTGCCGAGGTCGTGGAAGGCCGGGAGGCAGTGCATGAACTTCACGTCGGCGTTGCCGGTGGCGCGCAGCACGTCCATGGTCACGGCGTACGGCGCGAGGGCGGCGATGCGCTCGGCCCAGACCTCCTTGGGCTCCCCCATCGAGACCCAGACGTCCGTGACGACGAAATCGGCTCCCCGGACGCCCGTGGCGATGTCCTCGGTGAGCGTGATGGTCGCGCCGCTCCCCGCGGCCAGCCGGCGGGCCTCGGCGACGACCGTTTCGTCGGGCCAGTACGCCTCGGGGGCGACGATCCGGACGTCCATGCCCAGCAGGGCGCCGGTGACCAGGTACGAGTTGCCCATGTTGAAGCGGGCGTCCCCGAGGTAGGCGAAGGCGATCCGCTCCAGCGGCTTGTCACTGTGCTCGGTCATGGTGAGGACGTCGGCGAGCATCTGGGTCGGGTGCCAGTCGTCGGTGAGTCCGTTGAAGACGGGCACGCCGCCGTACGCCGCCAGCTCCTCGACGGCGGCCTGGCTGTCGCCGCGGTACTCGATGCCGTCGAACATCCGGCCGAGGACCCGGGCGGTGTCCTTCACCGACTCCTTGTGCCCCAGCTGCGAGCCGGAGGGGTCCAGGTACGTGGTGGACGCGCCCTGGTCGGCGGCGGCCACCTCGAAGGCGCAGCGGGTGCGGGTCGAGGTCTTCTCGAAGATCAGCGCGATGTTCCTGCCGCGCAGCCGCTGCACCTCGGTCCCCGATTTCTTGGCGGCCTTGAGCTCGGCCGCGAGGTCGACCAGGCCGCGGAACTCCTCGGCCGTGAAGTCCAGTTCCTTGAGGAAGTGGCGGCCTGCGAGGTCTATGGCCATGGGGCGGCTCCTGGTTCGGGCGGGGTTCGCACATGCACTGACACTGGAAGTGTATACGAGGCAATGCATCGCTATACAGGGTGGTGTGTCCGTGCCGCTCCCCGCCCCCGTGCCGGGGCCGCCCCTACACCGGGTCGCGCACCACCGGACAGCTCATGCAGCGCGGGCCGCCCCGCCCCCGGCCGAGTTCGCTGCCCCGGATCTCGATGACCTCGATGCCCTCCTTGCGCAGGTGGGTGTTGGTGGTGGCGTTGCGCTCGTAGGCGACGACCACGCCCGGTTCGACGGCCAGGACGTTGCAGCCGTCGTCCCACTGCTCGCGCTCGGCGGCGTGCACGTCCTGGGTGGCCGTGAGCACCCGGATCGAGTCCAGCCCCAGGGCGTGCGCGATCGCCCGGTGCATGTGCTCGGGCGGGTGGTCGGTGACCTTCAGGTCCCTGGGCCCGTCCCCCGGCTCGATGGTGTACGAGCGGAGCATGCCCAGGCCCGCGTACTGGGTGAAGGTGTCGCCGTCGACCATCGTCATCACCGTGTCGAGGTGCATGAACGCGCGGCGCTTGGGCATGTCGAGCGCCACGATCGTGCGCGCCGAACCGGCGTCGAACAGTCCGCGGGCCAGCATCTCCACCGCCTGCGGTGTGGTGCGTTCGCTCATCCCGATGAGGACCGCGCCGTGGCCGATGACCAGCACGTCGCCGCCCTCGATGGTGGAGGGGTAGTCGTCCTGCCCCTCCGACCAGTGGTGGAAGGCACCGGCCTCGGGCCCGGTGAACAGGGGATGGTGACGGTAGATCGCCTCGAAGTGGACGGTCTCGCGCTGCCGGGCCGGCCAGCGCATCGCGTTGATCGACACCCCGTCGTATATCCAGGCCGAGGTGTCCCGGGTGAAGAGGTGGTTCGGCAGCGGGTCCAGCAGGAAGTCGTCCTGGTCCATGACGTGGAAGCGGACCGACGTCGGCTCGCCGTGCCGCTCCAGGAACTCCCGCTTGGTCATACCGCCGACGAGCGCGTCGGCCAGTTCGGTACTGGGCAACTCCTCGAAGGCGGTGCGCAGATGCTCGGTGGCGAGCGGCCCGTACTCCTTCTCGTCGAAGACCCGGTCCAGGACGAGCCGTCTGGCCACCGGGATGTCCAGCGACTCACGGAGCAGATCGCCGAAGAGGTGCACCTCCACCCCCCGGTCGCGCAGCACGTCCGCGAAGCCGTCGTGCTCCTCCCGGGCACGGCGCACCCAGAGCACGTCGTCGAACAGGAGCGCGTCCTTGTTGCTCGGGGTGAGCCGCTTCAGTTCCAGATCGGGGCGGTGCAGGATGACGCGGCGCAGCCGCCCGGTCTCGGAGTCGACATGGAATCCCATGCCTTCATCCTCACCGGGCGGAGCGCCGTTCACCCGGCGAATCGCCAGCGGGTTTCCGTCGGTCCCGCCGAGGCACCCGCCGGCGACCCGGGCCGGCCGCCGCTCAGAGCCGCGGGTCGACCGGCTCCGACTCCAGGGCCAGCACCGCGAACACCGCCTCGTGGACCCGCCACAGCGGCTCCCCCTCGGCCAGCCGGTCCAGCGCTTCGAGCCCCAGCGCGTACTCCCGCAGCGCCAGCGACCGCTTGTGCCCGAGGAACCGGCCGCGCAGCCGCTCCAGGTTCTCCGGGCGGGTGTACTCGGGCCCGTAGATGATCCGCAGGTACTCCCGGCCGCGCACCTTGATGCCCGGCTGGACCAGTCTGCCCCGGTCGTCCCGGACCAGTGCGGCGAGCGGCTTGACGACCATTCCCTCGCCGCCGCGGCCGGTCATCTCCAGCCACCAGTCGACACCGGCGCGCACCGACGTCTCGTCCCCGGTGTCGACGACGAGCCGGCGGGTGACCTGGAGCAGCCCGGTCGGGTCGTGCTCGACCAGCCGGTCGAGCCAGGCCAGCTGCTCGTCGTGCGGCACGGCGGCCAGCGAGCGCCCCTGGACGGCGAGGATCTGGAACGGCGCGAGCCGCACCCCCTCCAGGCCCTCGGTGCTCCAGCAGTAACGCCGGTACGCCTCGGTGAACGCCGCGGCGTCCTCGGCGCGCCCCTGCTGACGCCCGGCGAGCTCGCCCACGTCCACGCCGCGCGCCGCCGCTGCCGCGAGGGCCGCGTCGGCCACCGGGAGGACGGCGCCGGACGAGGCGCCGACCGCGGCGTACTGCGAGCGCAGCAACCCGCCGGCCTTGAGGGACCACGGCATCAGCTCGGCGTCGAGCAGCACCCAGTCGGTGCCCCACTCCTCCCAGAGCCCGGCGGCGGTGACGGCCGCGCGCAGCCGGCCGAGGATCGTCTCGGTGAGCGCGGCGTCGTCGAGGAACGGCCGTCCGGTACGGGTGTACAGCGCCCCGGTCGGACCGTCCGCGGCGCCGGAGTCCTCGGGTGCGGCCCCGACGCCGAACCGTTCGCGGGCGGCGGCCGCGTCCCGGCAGACGAGCGCCACCACACGCGAGCCCATGTGCTTCTCCTCGCACACGACCCGGTCGACCCCGTCCGCCCGGTACTGGGCGAAGGCTTCGGCCGGATGCTCCAGGTAGCCCTCCTCGTGCGAGGTCGCGGTGGGCGCCATGGTCGGCGGGAGGTAGCCGAGCAGCCGGGGGTCGACGGCGAACCGGCTCATCACCTCGAGCGCGGCGGCGGCGTTCTCCTCGCGGACCGCGATGCGGCCCATGTGCCGGGTCTCGACGATCCGGCGGCCCTGCACGTCGTCGAGGTCCAGCGGTCGTCCTTCCCGGCCGCCGGGCGCCTCCGTGGCCAGCGGCTTGGTGGGCTCGTACCAGACCTTCTCGGCCGGTACGTCCACCAGTTCGCGCTCCGGCCAGCGCAGTGCGGTCATCTTCCCGCCGAAGACCGCGCCGGTGTCCAGGCAGATGGTGTTGTTCACCCAGGAGGTGTTGGGCACCGGGGTGTGGCCGTAGACCACGGTGGCCCGGCCCCGGTACTCCTCCGCCCACGGGTAGCGCACGGGCAGGCCGAACTCGTCGGTCTCGCCGGTGGTGTCCCCGTAGAGCGCGTGCGAGCGGACCCGCCCGGAGGTGCGTCCGTGGTACTTCTCCGGCAGCCCGGCGTGGCAGACGACGAGCTTGCCCCCGTCGAGCACGTAGTGGCTGACGAGCCCCTCGATGAACTCCCGCACCTGTCCTCGGAAGGCCGGATCCCTCTCGTCCTCCCGGTCCAGCTGCTCGATGGTCTCGGCGAGGCCGTGGGTGTGCTGGACCTTGCGGCCCTTGAGATAACGGCCGAGCTTGTTCTCGTGGTTGCCCGGTACGCACAGGGCGTTGCCCGCCGCGACCATGGCCATGACCCGGCGCAGCACTCCGGGGCTGTCGGGGCCGCGGTCCACGAGGTCGCCGACGAAGACCGCCGTACGCCCCTCGGGGTGCGCGCCGTCGACGTACCCGAGCTTGCCGAGCAGGGTCTCCAGCTCGGAGCTGCAGCCGTGGATGTCGCCGATGACGTCGAAGGGACCCGTGAGGTGGCGCAGGTCGTTGTAGCGGCGCTCCAGCACCACTTCGGCGTTCTCCGCCTCCTCCTCGGTGCGCAGGACGTGCACCTTGCGGAAGCCCTCGCGCTCCAGGCCGCGCAGCGAGCGGCGCAGCTCGCGGCGGTGTCGCTGGACGACGTGGCGCGGCATGTCGGCGCGGTCGGGGCGGGAGGCGTTGCGCGCGAGGCATACGTCCTCGGGCAGGTCGAGGACGATCGCGATGGGCAGCACGTCGTGGCTGCGGGCCAGTTGGACCAGCTGCCTGCGGCTCTCCGACTGCACGCTGGTCGCGTCCACGACGGTCAGCCGTCCGGCGGCGAGCCGCTTGCCCACGATGTAGTGCAGGACGTCGAAGGCGTCACCGCTGGCGCTCTGGTCGTTCTCGTCGTCGGCGACCAGCCCGCGGCAGAAGTCCGAGGAGACGATCTCCGTGGGCTTGAAGTGCTTGCGGGCGAAGGTGGACTTGCCGGAGCCACTGGCCCCGATGAGGACCACGAGGGAGAGGTCGGTCACCGGCAGTGTGCGCGAGGTACCGGTCATGCGGCTTCCGCCTCCTTCCCGTTCTCGTTGTTGGTGTCGTACTTGGTGTCGTGCTTGGTGTCGGCCATCGTGAACACGGCCATCTGGGTGGGCGGTCCCACCTCGGGGTCGTCGTCCCCCACGGGGACGAAGGCGACCTCGTACCCGTGTCGCCGCGCCACCTGTCCCGCCCAGTCGCGGAATTCGGCCCTGGTCCATTCGAACCGGTGGTCGCCGTGGCGCGCGTGCCCGGCGGGCAGCGTCTCCCAGCGGACGTTGTACTCGACGTTCGGCGTCGTCACCAGCACCGTGCGGGGGCGGGCCGACCCGAACACGGCGTACTCCAGCGCGGGCAGTCTCGGCAGGTCGAGGTGTTCGACGACCTCGCTGAGGACCGCGGCGTCATATCCCTTGAGCCGCTTGTCGGTGTAGGTGAGCGAGCCCTGCCGGAGCGTGACCCGGCCGGCCTGCCGCTCCCCCATCCGCTCCAGCTTCAGCCGGCGCGAGGCGATGGCCAGGGCGCGCATGGAGACGTCGACGCCGACGATCTCCGTGAAACCCACGTCCTTCAGGAGCGCCTGCACCAACTGGCCCTGGCCGCAGCCCAGGTCGAGCACCCGGCTCGCGCCCGCGGTGCGCAGCGCCCCGAGGATCGCGGCGCGCCGCTGCTCGGCGAGCGGCACCGGCTTCTCCTCGGTGTCGGTCGTCTCGTCCACGGCGTTGTCGATGCTCTCGACGTCGAGGTCGTCCGACTCCGCGAGCCGTACCATTTCGAGCTGCTGCATCGCCTGCCGGGTCAGACCCCAGCGCCGGGACAGGTAGCGGCTGGTGATCAGCTTCTGCTCGGGGTGGGTGGCGAGCCATCCCTCCCCCGCCCGCAGCAGCTTGTCCACCTCGTCCGGTGCGACCCAGTAGTGCTTGGCGTCGTCGAGCACCGGGAGCAGGACGTACAGCTGTCGCAACGCGTCCGCCAGCCGCAGCTCGCCCTCCAGCACCAGCCGTACGTACCGGGAGTCCCCCCATTCCGGGAACTGCTCGTCCAGCGGTACGGCCACCGCGTCCACGCTCGTCCAGCCGAGCGGCCCGAAGAGCTTGCGCACCAGCTCCGCGCCGCCCCGGGCGGGCAGTGCGGGGACTTCGATGCGCAGCGGCATCGGCGCCTCCACGCGCTCCGGCAGGGCCCGGCACACCCCTCGCAGCGCGGACTTGAAGACCGTGCTCATCGCGACGGAGAGCAGCGAGGAGGCCGCGTACGGGCGGTCGTTGACGTACTGCGCGAGCGCCGCGTCGGGGGCGCCGCCCCGGCCCTTGCCCTTGCCGCGCCGCACCAGCGCCACGGCGTCCACCTCCAGCAGCAGCGCCGCGGTGCAGCGCTCGACGGATGCCTCCGGGTAGAAGACATGCGCGGTGCCGTGCGAGGTGGAGAACGCCTGCGCCTTCTCGGGATGCTTGTGCAGCAGGAAACCGAGGTCGGTCGCGGGACGTTCCGGGATGCCGGTCGTACTGATTGTCAGGAACACACGTCCGAGTATGGTCCGGTTCACTCCTCCCCCACCAGGTAATTTCACCCGCCCGGCCGTCCCGTCGTCCTTTCTTCCGGCTGCTCCGCCACCGGCTGTCCGAGCATCCCGGCCAGCTCCGCGACGAGGTCCGGGCCGACCCGGCAGCAGCCGCCGATCAGCCGGGCCCCGGCGCTTCGCCACGCGCTCGTCCGCCCCGGATCGAAGGTGGGGGCACCGGCCCAGGCCCGTCTCCCGGCGTCCCACCGCTCGCCGCTGTTGGGATAGACGACCACCGGCTTGTCCGCCGCCCCGGCGGCCACCCGCACCGCCCGGTCCGCGTCCCGCGCGTCGCAGCAGTTCACCCCCACCGCCAGCACCTGGTCCCGCCCCGCGGCCAGGGCGAAGGCATCCTCCAGTGGTTGCCCGGCCCTGGTCCGGTCGCCCGCCACGCTGTACGAGAGCCAGACGGGCAGTCCGCACCCCTCCACCGCCCGCAGCAACGCCTCGGCCTCGTCGATGTCCGGCACCGTCTCCAGCGCCAGCACATCGGGCCCGGCGGCGGTCAGCGCCTCGATCCGGGGCCGGTGGAACCGCTCCAGTTCCCGCACGGAGAGCCCGTAGCGGCCGCGGTATTCACTGCCGTCCGCCAGCATCGCCCCGTACGGGCCCACCGAGGCGGCGACCCAGACGTCCCGCTCCACCGCACCGGCCGCCCGCCGCGCCAACCGCACACTGCGGGCGAACAGCTCCTCGGCCTCCGCCCGTCCGATGCCGCGCCGCTCGAACCCCTGGAAGGTCGCCTGGTACCCGGAGGTGATGAGCACCTGCGCGCCCGCCCGCACATAGGCCGCGTGCGCCGCCTCGATCTGTTCGGGTCCGTCGGCCAGCAACCGGGCCGACCACAGGGCGTCGGACAGATCGCAGCCCTGCGCCTCCAGCTGGTTGGAGAGCCCTCCGTCCAGCAGGACCGGCCCCTGTGCGAGGGCGCGTTCGAGCGTACGGCCGGGCCGTTCACCGGCCCGAGGGCCTTCGGGGACGGTCGGGCCGTCGGCTGCACTGGCGGATCCCACGGATGACTCCCTCGGTCCTTCACTCATTCGGAACAGAAAACGGAACAGGAAACGGGACTGGACGGGGGGCCGGGCGGGGCCGAGGCGGGCCGGGGGCCGGGACGGCGATCGCTCCGTCCGGTCTCCCGACCGGCCGGACCCGGCCCGCTCGCCCCGGCCCGGACGACCGGGGCCACGCCCCGACCCGGCCGCCCCCGGTCCGCGCCCCGGCTCAGGCGAGCTGGGACTGCACCTGGGAGGCGATCAGCTCCAGGTGGTCCAGATCGTCCAGGTCCAGGACCTGGAGGTAGATCCGGGACGAGCCGATCGCGCCGTACCGGCCGATCTTGTCGACCACCTCGGCGGGCGAGCCCGCGAGCCCGTTCGCCTTCAGCTCCGCCACCTCACGGCCGATGACGGAGGCACGGCGCGCCACCTCGGCGTCGTCCTTCCCGACACAGACCACCAGGGCGTTGGAGTACACCAGGTCGTCGGGGTCGCGGCCGATCGCCCCGGCCGCGTCCCGGACCCGGCCGAACTGCTTCTCGCTGTCCTCCAGGGAGGCGAAGGGAATGTTGAACTCGTCCGCGTACCGGGCGGCGAGCCGCGGCGTGCGCGTCGCGCCGTGACCGCCGATCAGGACCGGCACCTTGGCCTGCGCCGGCTTGGGCAGCGCGGGCGAATCGATGAGCTGGTAGTAGGTGCCGTCGAAGCTGAACGTCTTGCCGACCTCGGTGGCCCACAGCCCGGTGACGATCTCCAGCTGCTCCTCCAGCCGGCCGAACTTCTCCTTGGGGAACGGGATGCCGTATGCCTTGTGCTCCTCCTCGAACCAGCCCGCTCCGAGGCCGAGCTCCACGCGCCCGCCGGACATCTGGTCGACCTGCGCGACCTGGATGGCGAGCACACCGGGCAGCCGGAAGGTGCCCGCGGTCATCAGGGTGCCGAGCCGGATCCGCTTGGTCTCGCGCGCCAGCCCGGCCAGGGTGATCCATGCGTCGGTCGGGCCGGGCAGCCCGTCCCCGGGGCCCATGCGGAGGTAGTGATCGGAGCGGTAGAAGGCGTCGAAGCCGAGGTCCTCGGCCGCCTTGGCGACGGTGAGCAGGGTGTCGTAGCTCGCCCCTTGCTGGGGCTCGGTGAAGATTCGAAGATCCATGCATCCATCCTGCACCTCCGGACACCGGGCCTTCCTCCTCACCTCCCTCCCCCGCGCCGTCCCCGCCGGAGTCCGGTAGGGTCGCCCCCCGTCGTCCCGCACCGCCGCCGCCCGGGCCCCGGCGGCCCGCGCGCTCACGGCAGGCCGCGCCCCGCCGCCGTCGAACCCGCCGGGCCGCGAGCCGCACCGTACGGACCGTCCCGCTCCCTGCCGCGCTCCAGATCCTGCTGCCGCTCCCGGTCCTGCTCGTCGAGGCGGCGGAGCATCCCGTGGACCCGGTCCATGGACTCGTCGGCCGCGTCGATGGCCTCCATGCACTGCCAGTAGAGGCTCTGTTCGTCGGTCTCGCAGGCCACTCCCACCAGGGCCATCCCCACCTCGCCCAGCAGCGCGCCCAGGCCCGTCAGCGTCGCCCTCGGCTCGGCCAGCTCCGAGAGCTGCGCGGCCCGCGCCACCCCCGCCCGCGCCGCCGGGTGGTCCAGCGCCCCACCGCTGCGCCCGCCGATCTCGCTGAGTCCGCGCGCCTCGGCCCGTAACGCCTTGGGGCCGTCGGCGGCCAGACGGCTGCCGATCGCCTGGGCCAGCGCCTGGGCCTGCCATGCCTCCGCGATGATGTCCGGCGTTCCCCTGCTCTGAGCCAGCGCACGACGACTGACCCCGACAAGCCGCTCCGCTTCCATGCGTTCCCCCGTCCGTACGAAAAGCCGCTCACCTCATCCATTACCCACAGTGAGGTCACCGGTACCGAAAAGCCAGAGGAATTCGGAAATCTATGGACACAAAATCGATTGTGGATAAGTTGATCACTCCGAAGAGTGACGGCGAGATGATTCGGAGGTGTCCGGGAGTCCCGGCACCGGGAATCGGGCCTCGTTCCGGTCGATCTTCTCGGCCAGCGCCTCCAGCGGATCGATCCCCAGCACCTCGCAGAACTGGAGCAGATACGCGAGGACGTCCGCGACCTCGTCCGCGACCCGGTGCGCCGTCCCGGGACTCTCCATCACCCGTGCCGACTCCTCCGGCGTCAACCACTGGAAGATCTCGACCAGTTCGGACGCCTCGACGCTCAGCGCCGCCGCCAGGTTCTTCGGGGTGTGGTACCGCCCCCAGTCCCGCGCGGCCGCGAACGCGGCGAGTCGTCGCTGCAGGGCCCGTACATCAAGTTCCGTCACGGGCCCAGGTCTACCATCGACACCCCGGGGACCTCCCGGGCCCCTGCCGCTCCGGACTCCGAGACCGTCCCCAGCAGCCGGAGGTGTCCGGCCCCGCCGATCGCCACCGCCAGGGACAGGAGTTCACGCAGCTGCCGTCCGTCCAGGTCCCGGTCGAACCCGTCGGTCAGCACGGTGAGGGGCTGCACGGCCGACGGCACCTCGTCCGCGGGGTCCACCGCCTGCACCCCGGGGCCGGTGAGCAGCACCAGGGCCAGCGCGAGGTACCTCAGCTCGCCGTCGCCGAGCCGGCCGATCGGCGTGGCACGCCCCTCGCCGCGGGCGACCGTCGCGCTCAGCGATCCGTCCCCGAGCCGTTCGACGTCCAGCCCGGTCACCGGCCCCGCGCAGCCGGCGCGCACCGCCGCGACCAGCCGGGCGCGGCGCCGGGCGGACCGCGCGTGCACCCGTTCCAGCACCGCGGCGATGTTCTCGCAGCTCCGGCGCAGCCCGGCGGCTCCGGGCGGTGCGGGGGCCCGCATCCGCCGCGGCTGCGGCTCGCACCGGAAGACCGACCGCAGGGCCACGACCATCTGCTCGGCCGCGGCCAGGACCTGTAACTGTCCCTCGGTCCGGCCCGCGACCCGCAGCGGCAGCAGCGCCGTTCCGAGCCGGTCGCCCGGCAGCGGCGCCCGGGTCACCGGGACCACGTCGGCGGTGTGCCAGGCCGCCTGGACCGTCGAACGCCCCGGGTCGCACAGCGCGGTGGTGAGCAGGGTCTCGCCACTGCCGGTGAGCCGTTCGCCGGCGATCCGGAGGGTGGGCTCCGTCTGGACGGCGACGTCGAGCCGCACCGGGCCCGCCGGGCCGTCCGCCGTGCAGCCGATCCGGAACCCGCGCCGCCCCTGGGCGTCGGGCACGGCGCCCTCCGGCACACAGCCGCCCGGATCCGGGAACACCGCCTCCAGCGGTTCCCCGTCGGCCAGCCGCGCCAGCGCCCCGTACGCCCGCAGCACGTTCGTCTTGCCGCTGCCGCCGGGTCCGCCCAGGAGCGTGACCGGGTGGATGGGGAAGGTCGCGCCCCGGTGCGAGGCGAAGGCGGACAGCCGCAGCTCGGTGACGATCGGGCCGATCGGGCGGCTCCGGCCCGCGACGCGGCCCCGCTCGACGGAACGGGCCCGCCCGCCGGACGTTCCCGTCCCGGCGGCCGCCGGTGCGGGAACGGGCTCGGGCAGGTCGGCGGAGGACGGCGGGATGGCATCCGGGCGGAGAGCAGTCATGGGCGGACCGTACGCAGGGCACGCCCTGCCGAACCGTTCCGCCTGAACGACCTTCCTACGATCGGGCTACGCGGTGAACCGCCGTGCCCCACCGGGCCGGGACGTGCGGCCCGTACGGTCGTGCGGACCACACGTCCCGGCCCGGGGGGCTCGTTCGCCCGACGCGGCGCCCGCGCCCCGGTGGAGCCGGTGAGACCGGTGAGCTCAGTGGGACTGGTCGGGCCTGCGGGACCGGTGCAGCCGGTGGGTCGGGCCGGCTGGGCCCGCTACGAGCCGGGGATTCCCGCCGCTGCCGCGGCCCCCTCGACCTCCATGCCGAGCGGCGACAGCAGGAAGACGTTCCGGTCCACCCGGTGCATGCCGCTCTCCAGGCCGAAGACGACCCCGCTGGTGAAGTCCAGGATCCGCTTGGCCACGTCCGTCTCGGCGCTGGTCAGGTCGAGGAGCACCGGGATCTGCGCGACCAGGTACTCGGCCACCTCCCGGGCGTCCGCGAAGACCTGGACCCGCAGCACGACGAGCCGTCGCTGCTCGCTCGCCGCGCTCTCGTCGGGGACCGCGCGATGGTCCACCCTGGACGGCCACTCGTTGCGGCTGCGCAGAGGCACGACCTGGGCAAGCCCCTCCCACTGCTCGTCCGTGACGTCGTACCTGTCGTACCTGCTCACCGGACCACCCCGTCTGTGCTTCGGTCCGCGTTGCGCCCGCTGCGCTCGCTGTTCATCGTGCAATTCTCTCGCCACTCACCCGTTCGGCGTACCACCGACACGGTTCACCGGCCGATCGACACCGCCGAAGGCTCCTCGGGCCCGTGCCCGGAAGGCCGGTGTCGCTCGGTTTCCGCGGTCATGTCGACGGGGGTGAACCGTACCGGAAGCCGGACCAGCGCCCGGTGGAAGGGTCCCGGACGCCACTTCAGCCCGCTGACCGGAACTGCCAGTTCCGCGTCGCACAGCTGGCTGGTGAGCTGTTCGATCGCGGTCATGGCGATGAGCAGCGCCGGCTGTTTCGCCGGGCAGCGGTGCGGGCCCGCGGACCAGGCCAGGTGGGCGCTGGAGCCGGAACGGGGCACGGGGTTCACCAGGTCGGGGGCGGACTGGGCGTTGGCCGCGGCGTAGGAGACCAGGATCAACTGCCCCGCGCGCAGCCGTACACCGTGGAACTCCGTGTCGTGCCGGGGGTAGTGGGCCGCCAGGTTGGCCAGCGGCGGATCCTGCCAGAGGACCTCGTCGATCGCCTCGTACGCCGTCTTCGCGCCGCCGTGCAGCGTGCCGGCGTAACGGGTGTCGGTGAGCATGTGCAGCAGCGCGTTGCCGATCAGATTGGTCGTCGGGTCGTGGCCCGCGCTCATGATCAGGGTGATCTGACGCACGGTCTCGTCGTTGTCGAGACCGGCCGGATGGCCGAGGAGGTGCGAGGTGAGGTCGCGGCGCGGGCGGGCGCGCCGGTCGGCGACCAGGGCGGTGACGACCTCGACCAGGTCGGCGTAGGCGGTGGCGGCGTCCTCGGCGGAGTTGAACATTCCGGCGGCGGCCTCGACGACGCGTTCGCTGTCCTTGCGCGCGATGCCGAACCAGGTGACGAAGACGTGCACGGGAAGCCGCCGGGCGTACTGGGCGATGAGGTCGCCGCTCCCGGCGGCGGCGAATTCACCGATGAGCCGCTTCGCGACCCGGGTGACCTCGGCCCGCAGGACGTGCGGTTCGATCAGGGCGAGGCCGTCGTTGATGGCGGCGCGGTAGCGGGCGTGCACCTCGCCGTCGCTGAAGAGCGCGGTGGGCCGGTGGCCGAGCACGGGCAGGACCGGTGAGTCCTCGGGGACGGTGGCCTGCCAGGCTCGCGGGTCCTTGGTGAAGGTGTGGGTGTCGCGCAGCAGGTCGACGGCGGCCTGGTAGTCGGTGACCAGCAGGGCCTCGATGCCGGGGGCGATCCGGACCGGGGCGAGGGGGCCGTGCTCGCGCAGGCGCAGGTAGTGGCCCTGCGGGTCGGCGGCGAAGTCCGGGCCGTACAGCGCGAGGGACTGCGGCGGCTGTGCGTACGGTGTCATGACGGGTCCTCGGGCCGGGGCATCCGGGTCAGCACGTGTTCGGCCAGGGCGATCAGCGCGTCGATGCTGCCGCGGCGTTCGCGGGCGTCGCACTGCACCAGCGGGGTCTCGGGCGCGAGGTCGAGGTGCCCCCGCAGGACCTCGTCGGGGTGGGCGGGGGCGTCCGGGAAGCGGTTGACGGCGACCGCGTACGGCAACCCCTGCTCCTCGACCATGTCCATGACCGCGAAGGAGTCGGCGAGCCTGCGGGTGTCGACCAGGACGAGGGCGCCGAGCGCACCGCGCGCGATGTCCTCCCAGAGCGGGAGGAACCGCTGCTGGCCGGGGGTGCCGAACATGTAGAGCACCAGGTCGTCCGGGACGGTGAGCCGGCCGAAGTCGATCGCGACCGTGGTCGTGGTCTTGTCCGGCAGTCCCGCGGTGTCGTCGAGCCGGGTGCTGGACTGGGTCATCGCCTCTTCGGTGTGCAGCGTGGCGATCTCCGACAGCGTACGGATCAGGGTGGTCTTGCCCACGCCGAACGGCCCCGTGACGACGAGCTTCATCAGGGTCCTGGCGGCGGGCGGCAGATAGCCGACGCCGGTGCGTTCAGTGGAGGGAGCGGAGTCCAACGAGCAGCCTCTCGACGAGCGACCGGTCGATCTCCCCGGCGCTGGGGATGGGCGGTCGGGTGTGCAGATGCCCGGCGGCGGCGAGGTCCGTGGCCAGGAAGACGGTGGCGCTGACCGGCAGGTCCAGGTGGGCAGCGCATTCGACGACGGTGAGCGCGCCCGGTTCGAGCAGCTCGCACAGCCTGCGCTGTTGCGAGCCGAGGTCCGGGGGCAGGTCGGTGCCGGTGCGCACGAGCACGTCGAGCCGGTCGAGCGCGGGACCGGCGGGCGTGGTCCGGCCGCCGGTGACCAGATAGGCGGGGATCAGACGGCGCCCCGGTCCGGCGGTCATGGCCGGGCGGTGGTGTCCGGCTTGCGGGCGGGTGCGTTCATCGCCCGGGTGAGGGCGGTGACCTGCACCTGCATCTGGTAGGCGATGTCGCCGAGCTTGGCCCCCGGCTCCGCGAACAGGGCGAGCGTGGTGTTGTTCCCGGCCGGTACGACGATGGCGAAGCCCAGGTCGGACTCGACGACCGTCTGGGCCAGGCGCGGTGCCTCGGCTTCGGTGAAGGCCGTGGTGAACGCGCGGGCCGCGGCGTGCAGCGTGGCGGTCATGGCGGCGACCCGTTCGCCGGAGGCACGGTCCAGGCCGGGCGAGGCGCCCTCGACGAGTCCGTCGCCGGTGGCGACCACCGCGTGCTGGACACCGGGCAGTTCCAGCAGGGGGGTCAGCACCCATGCGAGGTCACCGGTGGTGGGGGTGGGAGCGCTCACGGCTTGTCGTCTCCTTGGTCGTTCTGGCGGTCGTGGTCGTCCTGGTGGTCGTGGTCCGGAGCGGGTGCGGATGACCGGTCCGCGAGGCTCCTGCCGTTGAGGGTGCCCTGCTGGAGCGCCGCCCAGGAGGCCCCGGCCTGCTCGGGCGTACGGGGCGCCTGTTCACGGCCCTGTTCGGCAGTGGGCACGGGCCGGGCCGGGGCCGGGCGCGGAGTGCGCCGGCGGCGGCTGGGCAGTCCGGTGGCGGGCCCGGCGGCGGGTTGCGACACGGGTACGGGCTCCTGCTCGGCCGGGACGGGAACGGCGGGGGCGGCCGCGGGAACGGCGGGGGCGGCCGCGGGCGGCTGCGCGCGCACCGGTTCGGGGGCGAGGACGGAGAGCGTGCGGTCGTCCTCCAGCACGGTCAGCAGGTGGGCGGGGACGCGCAGCATCGTGCGCATCCCGCCGAACGGCGACGCCTCGATGTGACAGTCGAAGCCGTACTGCGCCACCAGCCGGCCGACGACGGCGAAGCCGGTCTGCGGCGGGTCGCCCAGCTCGGTCAGGAGGACCTCGTCCGGCCCCGCCAGCAGGGTCCGCGCCCGGTCGAGCGCGTCGTCGTCCATGCCGATGCCCGCGTCGTCGACCACCAGGAAGGCGCCTCGGCCGCCGCTCTGCTGGAGGGTGACCTGGACGTCGGTGTCGGGGTGCGAGTAGGCGGTGGCGTTGGCGAGGAGTTCCGCCAGCGCGATGGCGAGGGGTTCGGCGGCGCGGGCGACCAGGGCGAGCCGTTCGTCGCGCAGATGGTTGGCGACCTTCACGCGTTCGTAGCCGGCGACCCGCGACTGGGCCCCGAGGACGATCTCGACGAGCGGTGAGTTCTGGCGGGCGAGGCCCGGCCAGGCGTCGCAGAGCACGGCGGTGGTCTGGGTGCGCCGCAGGGCCAGCTCGTTGCGGAAGTCCAGTTGCAGGATGCGCGGGTCGTCGTACTCGTGCTGGAGCTCGTGCAGCAGCTGCTGGGACTGGTTGAGCAGGGACTGGATCTTGGCGGAGGTGCCGCGCATCGCCGCGCGGGCGGCGGCGTCGACGCGTCCGCGCTCCTCCAGGACGGCCGCGCGGGCCGCCTGCACCGACTCGGCGAGCAGCCGGGCCGCCTCGCCGTCGATCTCGGTCGCGTCCCGCAGTCCGGGGACCTGGGCCGTGGGATGGGAGAGGGCGATCGCGACGGCGGGTATCCGCTTGCGGGCCAGCTGGCGGATCTCCTCGGTGAGGGCCGCGGTGCGGGCCTCGGCCGCCTTCGCCTGACGCTCTGCCACCTCGACCCGGCCCAGGGCCGTGTACTCGGCACGGGCCGCGTTCTGCGCCCGGGCCATCGCCGCCACGGCAGCGGCGACGGCGATCACCGCCACTATCCATCCCATGCCGTCACCGCATTCCTGTCGTCGGATCGGTCGTCCGGCCCGAGCGACGGCCGAAGCTCCGTCTGCTGCCTACTGTCGTGCCGGGTCCGCCGACCGCGGGGCCCGCTCCGTCTCCCGGGCCACCACGGCGACATCGGTCATCACTTCGAGCACACCGGGCAGTTCGGTGCCGTCCAGGTGCCGGTACTCGCTGCCGACGGTCACCACCAGCCGCTCCGGAAGGCCGAGTTCCGGGTGGCGGCCCTCGCCGATGATCCGGCGGGCCGCCTCGACGGAGGGGACACCGGCGGCGTGGAAGGCGTGGGCGCGCTCGCGCACGTACTCCAGGTACACGATGTGGTCGCGCACCCCGGCCCGGTCGAGGATCGGGCCGTGTCCGGGGACTATGGTCCCGGCACCGGTGGCCAGCACCTGTTCGCAGGCCGAGATCACGTTGCCGATCGGGCCCGCCCAGTGCACCGGGTGGTCGCCGGGCCGCTCCGGGGTGGACGAGAAGATGACGTCGCCGCTGAACACGGCGTCCTGCACCGGAAGGTGGACTATCAGGTCACCGGCGGTGTGCGCGGGCGGCAGCGAGGAGATCCGGACGGGGTAGTCGCCCAGGGTCAGTTCGAGTTCCCCGGTGAAGTACGTGGTCGGCACGACCGGTTCGGTGCCCGACCAGTCGAAGACGCCGAAGTGGCGCGCGAGGTAGTCCCCGAGCGGTGTGGTCCGGTCGCCCGCGGTGACGAGGGCGTGCTGCTGCTTGGGCGTGGGGTCGTAGTGGATGTGCTCCCGGGCCTCGCGGGTCACGATGATCTCCGCGTCCGGGAGCACCCCCGCGCCCCAGAAGTGGTCGCCGTTCGCATGGGTGACGATCACCCGGTCGACGTGGACGCCCTCGGGCAGCCGCTTCGTGGACTCGGCCAGGAACCGGCCGGCCAGCACGGGGTCGTACGGGGTGTCGATCCAGAGCGCGCCGCGGGACGAGACGAGGAGACCGCAGTTCGCCAGCCCCCAGCCCCGTTTCGGCGGGAGCCAGGCGTACAGGCCCTGCCCCAGGTCAACGACGTCCCCACCCGCGATCGACATGGACGCGATTATGCCGACCCCGATCCGGCAACGCGTTCGAACTCGGCCACTGCCCTATCCCATTGGCGTGAAATCGCCCTTCATTTTGCCCATCGGCACGGTGCCGGTCACCCTGAGAAATCGACACCCCGCATCCCTACATGCCGCATTCGGCGCAGTTCATGCCAATTCAGTCGGCGATGTCACACACCGAGACGGGCATCCCTCACGGAGCGACCAAACCAGAACAAGCCGATTACCCACCGAGCATGGCTGAAAACAGCTGTCCGAAGATCTTTGTGGCAGCGCCGGAAGGCGTCGGCCCGGAGGACCCCGTACGGTCCGCGCGCGTGGACCCGCGCACGGGCCCGCGCGCGGCCGGACCGGCGGGGACGTCACACGGTCCGACGGACCTGGCCGCCCTCGAAGTAGGCGATCAGTTCCGGGTCGAGGGCGGGCACCTCGTACGGCACGCCGCCCTCGCGCAGGGAGCGGGTCGCGAGCACACCGGCCGCGACGCTCATCCGGGCGGCGACCGGCGAGGTGTCGGTGACGCCTCCCTCGCGCACGAACCGGCAGAATTCCCGCATGATCCGGGTGTCCCCGCCGCCGTGCGAACCGCCCGCGTCCGGCACCCGGTAGGTGATGTCGGCGTCGCGACGGTATCCGCTGGGGCCGGAGTTCCAGACCCTGACCTCGTCGCCGGGGCCGTCGCCGAAGTTCTCCAGCCGGCCCTCGGTGCCGATGACCGTGTAGTTGCGCCAGTAGTCGGGGGTGAAGTGGCACTGCTGGTAGGCGGCCACGACGCCGTTGTCGAGCTGCATGTTCATCACCGAGACGTCCTCGACGTCCACGACGTGGTGCAGGTCCTTGCGGGCCGTCGGCGGCCAGTCGAACTCGCGCAGCCAGTTCTCCGGGCGCGGGGTGTCCGGCTCGCGGCGCGGCAGGCCGCCGTAGACGAGGAGGTCGCCGAGCGCGTTGACGCGGCGGGTGTAGCCGCCGGCCAGCCAGTGCAGGACGTCGATGTCGTGGGCGGCCTTCTGGAGCAGCAGGCCGGTGGTGCGGGTCCGGTCGGCGTGCCAGTCCTTGAAGTAGTAGTCGCCGCCGTAGCCGACGAAGTGGCGCACCCAGACCGTCCGGGGCTCGCCGATGTCGCCGCGGGCGATGATGTCGCGCATCAGCCGCACCACGCCCATGTGGCGCATGTTGTGTCCGACGTACAGCTTGGTCCCGGTCTCGTACGCGGCACGCAGGATGTTGTCGCAGCTCTCGACGGTGATGCCGAGCGGCTTCTCGACGAAGACCGGCTTGCCGGCCCGCAACGCGTCGACGGCGATGGTCTCGTGGGTGTCGTCGGGGGTGGCGACGACGATCGCGTCGAGGTCGTCGCGGTCGAGGAGCAGCCGGTGGTCCTCGACCGCGACGTCGGTGCCGAACCGCTCGGCCTCGCGCCGCCGCACCTCGGGGTCGAGGTCGCAGACGGCGGTGATCGCCGACCCCTGTCCGGGGTGGTGGGCGGAGGTCGCGATGGTACGGCGCAGGCCGAGCCCGATGACGCCGAGTCGCAGGTCTGACACGGTGGTCCCTTCTCTGTCTGTACTGGTGGTTCGGGGTCCGCGCCGTGGGGCGGACGGGTCCGTACAGGACGGGTTCATAGTTCACGACAGCGCACACTGATGGCAAGAGTTGTTCATTTCTCGGTCTTAGCAAACATGAATGGGCATCGATTCGCCGTTCATCGCGCACGGCACGCGCAACACGGTCCCGCCGCGCGCGAAAAAGCGAGGGGCGGGCACCCCGGCTCCGGGATGCCCGCCCCTCGCCGGGCGGCCGTCGTTCAGACCGTGACGACCGTGACCCCGGCCTCCGTGAAGCGGGCGGCCGCCTCGGGCGCGATCCCCTTGTCGGTGACCAGGAAATCGACCTGCCCCAGATCGCAGACCCGGGCGAAGGCCCGCTTGCCGATCTTCGAGGAGTCGGCGGCCACGACCACCCGTTGCGCCTGCTGGGCGAGCAGCCGGTTGATGCTGGCCTCGCCCTCGTGGTGGACGTACGCGCCGCGCTCGGTGTCGATCGCGTTGACGCCCAGCACGGCGACGTCCAGGGTGATCTCGCCCAGCACCCCGCTGGCCAGCGGGCCCGTCAGTTCGTACGACTGGGGCCTGGCCACCCCACCGGTCACCACGATCTTGATCTGCGGGCGGATCACCAGCTCGTTGGCGATGTTGAGCGCATTGGTGACGACGGTCAGCGTCGGCTGGCCGCCCGCCCCCATGGCACCCTCGCCCACGATGTCGGAGCGCATCGCCAGCGAACGGGCCACCTCGGTCAGCGTCGTGCCGCCGGTCAGCCCCACCACCTCGCCGACCGCCACCAGTTCGGAGACCGCGCGGCCGATGGCCTGCTTCTCCGGGGCGTGGCGGCCGGTCTTGTAGCGCAGGGCGAGCTCGTAGCTGACGCCGTGCGCCACCGCACCGCCGCGGGTACGGGTGAGCAGCTGCTGCTCGGCGAGCTGGTCCAGGTCGCGGCGGATGGTCGCGGCCGATACGTCCAGCGTGGCGGCGGCGTCCTCGACCTCCACCCGGCCGTTCTTGCCGACGAGTTCCAGCAGCGCGTTCCACCGGGTATCCCTGGACAAGAGAACTCTCCTCACCGGCCCGGTCTTCGGGCACCCATCCCCTTGGATACGGTCGCCGGACCCGCGCAAGCGTCGCACAGGGCCCCGCCCAGTCAAGCATCCTGCACTCTGTTTGCTTGAAGATGTTCATATAGCGCGTGTAACGTGCGTAAACGAGCATCCCACTACGAGTACGGAGTGCAGACGTGTCTTTTGTCGAGACCGAGACCGCCAGTCAGCCGGAGTGCTGGCGCCGTGCCGCCGAGCTGGCCCGGACCGACGCGGGCGCGCTGCCCGCCACCGGCGAGCGCATCGCGGTCGTCGGCTGCGGCACCTCGTTCTACATGGCCCAGGCGTACGCCGCGCTCCGCGAGGGTTCCGGGCAGGGCGAGTCCGACGCCTTCGCCGCCTCGGAGTTCCCGTTCGGCCGCGGCTACGACCGGGTCGTCGCCCTCACGCGTTCGGGGACCACGACCGAGGTCCTGGAACTGCTCGGCCGGCTCCGGGGCACCACCCGCACGGTGGCCATCACCGCCGACCCGGACACCCCGGTCATGGCGGCCGCCGACGACGTCGTCGTGCTCGACTTCGCCGACGAGCGGTCCGTCGTGCAGACCCGGTTCGCCACCACGCTGCTGACCCTGCTCCGCGCCCACCTCGGCCTGCACACCGACGACGTGGTCCGCGACGCGGAGACCGCGCTGGCCGAGCCGCTGCCCGAGGGCCTCCTGGAGTGCACCCAGTTCACCTTCCTCGGCCGCGGCTGGACGGCGGGGCTCGCCAACGAGGCGGCGCTCAAGATGAAGGAGGCGTCGCTGTCCTGGACGGAGTCGTACCCCGCCATGGAGTACCGCCACGGTCCGATCAGCATCGCCACCGCCGGCACCGCGACCTGGATGTTCGGCACCACCCCCGAGGGGCTCGCGGAGCAGGTGCGGGCGACCGGCGCCCTGTGGGTGGAGAGCGGTCTGGACCCGCTGGCCGAGCTGGTGCGCGTCCAGCGCCTGGCGATCGCCCGCGCCGCCGCCCGCGGCCTGGACCCGGACAGCCCGCGTCACCTGACCCGCTCGGTGGTGCTCACGGAGTCGTGACCCCCACGGCTCCCGTGCTCCCGGAGGGGTCGGACGAACCGGCCCCTCCGGACGCGCGTCGGGCTCAGGACTCCTCGAAGTAGGCGTCCAGTACCTCGTCGAGTTCCGCCGCCCACTTCTTCAGGTCGCTCCTGGCCGGTGCCTCGACCTCGGCGTTGAACCACCGCCGGGTCGACATGTGGACCGTGACGGTGAACCGGCGGCCGAACCGGGCGGTCTTCGTCTCGACGGCGCCGACCTCGTCCCACCGGAAGTCGGCCTCCTGGTCGTCCAGGCGGAACCGGACACCGGTGCGGTCCACGGTGATCGACCCGCGTCGGTCGCTCACCTCGAACGCCGGGCCGTCCGCCTTCTCCCCTTCCTCCGGCGCCGGTTCGGTGGCGGACCCGGAGCCGGTCTCCGCGACGGTGCCGGCGTCGCCGTCCCGGTCCGTCCGTTCCTGGTCGGTCCTTCCCGGCTCCGCCACCGGTTCCTTCTCCGCCACCGGTTCCTTCTCCGGGGCCGGTTCCTGGCTCGTGTCCGGCTTCACGGCGGCGGCGGGGGCCGTGAGGCCAGGGATGTACGCCGGGTCTGTCCCTGCGGCGTACCCGGGCTGAGTGTTCGGATCTATGCGCTGCTCCACGGCGGGCAGTATGGCCGACGAACCTGTACGGAGCCAGCGCCCCTGCCGTGCGGGGGCCGCCGCGCCCTCCTCCGGACCCGTCCCACCGGGTCAGCGGCCGTGTGCCGCCAGGAGTTCGGCGGTCCGGTCCAGCGGGAGCGCCGGGACGTGGTGCCCGGCCCGGCCGGTCATCGCGTGGGCCCCGGTGAGCACGTTGAGCACGGCCTCCTCCACCGACTCGACCACCGCCTCGTAGAAGGGGTCCATCCGGCCCCAGGGCACGAAACGCATCGTCTCGTACGGCGCGCTGCCGTCGTTCTCGGGGAACGTACTGGTCAACGCGGACGGGTTGGCCGTGGAGAAGGTCAGGAAGAGGTCGCCGGAGAAATGACTGCCGGTGGTACCGGTGCGGGCGAGGCCCAGGGTCACCCGGCGGGCCAGCGCCTTGCACTGCCCGGGCAGCAACGGGGCGTCGGTGGCCACCACGACGATCACCGAGCCCGCTCCGGGCGGCACCGGGCGTTCCCCGCCGGGCTCCGCGACGGGCGGCTCCGCCACCGGTCCGGACAGTTCGCGCCCCACCGGCACGCCGGCCACGACCAGTTCGCGCCGCGCGCCGAAGTTGGCCTGGACGAAGGCGCCGACGGTGTACCGGTCCTCGCCGTACCGCACCACCCGCGAGGCGGTGCCCGAGCCGCCCTTGTAGCCGTAGCAGCGCATGCCCGTGCCGCCGCCGACGCACCCCTCCTCGACCGGGCCGGAGGCCGCCGCCCCGATCGCCTCCGCCGCGTGGCCGGGCCGCACGGCCGCGCCGTGGATGTCGTTGAGGTGACCGTCCCAGGTCTCCGTGACCACCGGCAGCAGCCACTCCGGCGCCATGCCGCCGCAGTTGGCCCGCACCCATTCCACGACGCCCCGGTGCACGGGACCGACCGCGTACGTGTTGGTGATGACCACCGGCACGGCGAGCGAGCCGCTCTCCTCGATCCAGGCGGTGCCGGTCATCTCGCCGTTGCCGTTGAACGAGTGCCAGCCGGCCGCGCAGGGCGTGCCCACGCCGTCCCGGCCGCGCGGCAGGAGCGCGGTCACCCCCGTCCGCACGTCGTCGCCCTCGACGAGCGTGACGTACCCGACCTCGACTCCCGGCACGTCCGTGATCGCGTTCCACTGACCGGGCTCGCCCGGCAACGGTATGCCCGCCTCACGTGCGCGCATGCGGCCCCCGCCGCGGTGATCTGCGTTCATGCGGTGAGAGGTTACGGGAACGGGGCGCGCCGGACGAGAGGGTCCGAGGGCCCTTCCGGGCTCCCCCGCGGCGGCCCTCAGTCCGGCTTCGCCACGACGATCGCGGTCACCAGCAGGCCGTCCGCGGCCAGCCACCGGCCGTGGAACTCCGACGGTTCCCCGGCCGACGGCTCCGGGACCGCGCCGAAGGGCGTCCCGGGGCTCGCGCCGCTCCCCGGCGTCGCCCGGGCGGCCAGGATCTCGGCGGTGAAGCCGCCGTCCGGGTGGAGCACGATGTCGGCCTCCTCGAAGCCCAGCCACCGGCGGGTCAGCGGGAACCACGCCTTGTAGACGCTCTCCTTCGCGCTGAACAGCAGCCGGTCCCAGTGGATGTCCGGGTTGCGCCGGCGCAGTTCGTGCTCACGCTCCTGTTCCGTGGTCAGCGCGATGTTGTCGTGCACGTCGTCGGGGAGCGGCGCGTTGTGCTCGGCGTCGATGCCGATGGTGAGCACGTCCGCGCCGCGCGCCACGACGGCGGCGCGGTAGCCCACGCAGTGGGTCATGCTGCCGACCGTGCCCTGCGGCCAGACCGGGGCGCCGCGTTCTCCCTTGAGGATGGGGACGGGCGCGATGCCCAGCTCCCCGAGCGCGCGGCGCGCGCAGTGACGCGTCGTGGTGAACTCCAGCCTCCGCTTCTCCACGTAGCGGTGGACCAGTTCCTCCTCGGCGGGCATCAGCACGGCGTCGGGCAGGTCGGAGAACACCTCTGCCGCTGCCACCCCCGACGGCAGAATCTTCTCGATCACGCTCTCCCCCTTGCCTGCTGACTGCCCGCACCCCGCGCCGGTTCCGGAGCCGACCCGTCCGGGCGCCGGACGGGCCGGCGCGCGGGACGTTCCGCCGATGCTCCCCGGCCGCGCCCGGCGCGGCCGGGTGCCGTCGGACCCGGCGTGCACGACGGTATCTCGTGTTCCGCGCCGTCACGCACGAAGGGGGCCGCACGAGGAGGGCCGCGCGGGCGGTGTCAGGACCCGGCGGGTTCCGGCCAGCGGATCCGGGTGGCGCACAGGGAGACCAGGACCGCCGAGGCGGCCACCGCCCCCATGCCCCAGACGAGGCTGCCGGCTTCCGCTATGAAGCCGATCACCGCGGGCCCGGCCAGCAGTCCGGTCGTCCCCATGGCGGCGACCAGGGCCAGCGCGTCCGTGCCCTGTCCCGCCGCCGCCACGTAGATGCACGGTGTGACGGCCGCGACGCCCAGTCCGACGCAGGCGAACCCGATCAGTGTCGGCACGACGCCACCGGCCAGCAGGGCGAGCGCCAGCCCCGTACCGGCCACCGCGCTGCCGACGCGGACGATCCGTCCGTCGCCCCAGCGGCTGCGCCAGCCGTCGGCGAAGAGACGGGCCAGCAGCATCATCCCCGAGACGACCGCGATGCCCAGGGGCGCGAGTTCCGGCGCCGCTTCGACCACGTCCTCCAGGTAGAGCGCCGACCAGTCGTTCATGGCGCCCTCGGTCACGGTGCCGAAGACCATCGCGCAGCCCATCCACACCGTCACGCGGGACGGCATGGTGAGCCTGCGGCGGCTCTTCTCCGGGGCCTGCTGCTCCGGGGGCCGCGGGTCCTCCGTCAGCAGGCCCTTCCGGGTCAGTCCGACCAGCAGCAACAGGAGGACGGCGGCCACCCCGAAGTGCACCGCGACCTGCGGGGTCACCGCGTTCACCCCGGAGGCGAGCAGCGCCGCGCACAGGGAACCGGCGCTGAACACGGCGTGCAGCCTGGCCATGGCGGTGCGCCGGTGGGTGGCTTCGAGCGCCGCCCCCTGGGCGTTCATCGCGACGTTCAGGCTGCCGACGGCGACCCCGTCGCAGCAGATGACCAGGAGCGCGACCGGATAGTTGGGCGCCGCGGCGAGCGCCGGCAGGAGCAGGCTCAGGAAGCCGACCGACACGAGTGCGAGCCGGCGCGATCCCATGCGTCTCATCAGGATCGCGACGAGGGGGAACGAGGCTGCCGCGCCCGCGCCGCAGGCCATCAGCAGCAGGCCCAGTTCCGCTTCCGTCAGGCCGAGTTCCGCCTTGATCGTGGGCAGCCGGGAGGCCCAGGTCGCGTACTGGAACCCGAGGAAACAGAACAGTGCCCCGATCGCCAGTTGCGCTCGGTGGAATTCGTCACGGACACCGGACATGTGCAATCAGCCCACTTCGTCTTTCGGAGGTACCCCGTGTGCCGGCAGGCCGGCGGGGTTCGTTCTTCCGGCCCGGACTCCCGGCACCGTCCTGGACATGTACACCGCGCCCGTCCCGTAGCTCGTCGGCGGTTCGGCCTCCCGGTGGGCCCGGTATCCGTGGGCCGCCCAGAAGGCGGCGCTGCCGCGGACGGCGACCAGGGACACCTCCTCGTACCCCTTCGATCCCGCCGTCGCCGTGAAGTGGCGCAGGAGGTTCCTCGCGAGTCCCCGGCCGCGGAACCGCCGGGCCACGACGAGGTCGTGCAGGTGCATGTTGCGCGAGTGGAAGACGATGCCCTCCTTCCGGTCCAGGTCGGGGTACTCGAACTTCGGGTAGGGCAGGGCCAGCAGGTATCCCGCGACCCGGCCGGCGTGGTCCAGGACGAAGCAGGTGGCCGGTGAGGCGTGGGCCCGGGACCGCAGCGCCTCCCGGCCCTCCGACAGCCCGTCGGCGGTGTACTCCTCGGCCTCCAGTGCGGTGATGCCGTCCCAGTCGTCCTCGGCTATGTGCCGTATGCGCACGTGGTGGTCCCTCTAGTCGCCGCGCGTCCACGCGTACGGAAGCGGATCGAAGCCGTTGAATCCCCGCGTCATGTATCCGGTCGCGTAGGCGCCGCTGGAGAGGATCCACACCGGGTCCCCCGAGGCGACCTCCCGGGGCACCGGAACGCGGTTGTGCTCGTGGGCGAAGGCGTCGTCGCTGTCGCAGGTGGGGCCCGCGACAACGGCCGGTACGCGGTCGCCGTCGTCGTGCGAGGGGAACAGCAGGCGGTACTGCAACTGGTCCATCTCGTAGAGGCCGTTGAACTTCCCGCAGCTCAGGTACAGCCAGTTCTCGCGGGCACCGTCGAGTTGCTGCCGGGACGACAGCCGCGCCACGTGTGCCCTGATCGCACCGTGGTCGGCCACCAGGTGGCGGCCCGGTTCCATGAGGAAGTCCAGCGGTGCCTCCGACACCGCCGCGAGGTGTTGTGTTCCCTCGCGGATCACGGCGAAGATCTTGTCCACCGGCGGGTCCAGGGGCCGTCCCCTGTTGTCCAGGTAGCCCAGTGCGGGCAGTCCGCCGCCGAGGTTGACGTGGTCCGGACGGATGCCCCGCCGGTTCAGCACCGTGAGCAGGCCGGCGAGGGACTCGAAGGTCTCCTGCCACGCCCGTGACGTCATCTGCTGGGAGCCGACGTGGACGGACAGGCCGGCCGGGGTCAGACCGGCCGAACGCGCCGCCTCCATCACCAGCACCGCGTCGGCGGCCGAGCAGCCGAACTTCCGGCTGAGGCCCCAGAGCGCCCCGGCCCCGCTGGTGGCCAGCCTGCAGAAGACCCGGGCACCGGGGGCGTGGGCCGCTGTCGCCGCCACGTCCTCCAGGCTGTCGGTCGCGAAGGTCCTGATCCCCATGCGGTGGGCGTCGGCGATGTTCCGGTCGGACTTGATGGTGTTGCCGTAGTGGATCCGGTCGGGCGGCACCCCGGTACGCAGGGCCTGGGCCACCTCGTTGGGGCTCGCCGCGTCGAAGCCGGAGCCCCGCTCCGCCAGACAGGCCAGGACCTCGTCCACCGGGCATGCCTTCATGGCGAAGCGGACGGAGATTCCCGGCAGTTCGCGCAGCAGCGCTTCGTACTGCGCCGCTATGCCGGTGAGGTCGAAGATGATCCGGTCGTCGTCGGCCGCCGTCAGGGCGGCGTGCATGTGTGTGTTCAGGCGCATGATGGTCCGGTTCCGCCTACCGGTCCGACGGGGAGAGGCCGGCGGGCCCGCCCGACGGGGAGGGGTCGGTGGGATCATCCGGCAGCCGGAAGTCGGTGGACCCGGCCGTCGGGTGAAGGGCGGTGGCCCTGCTCGCCCGGACCAGGGATTCCCAGGTCTCGGTCAGCAGCGCGAAGTCCTCGATGTCCGCACGGGCCTCTTCGAGCAGCTGTCGGCCACCTGCCGCCAGGACCTCGGCGAACTCGGCGTATCTGCCGCCCAGCTTCCGGTAGGAGCGGTTGAGGACGTCCAGCCGGTGCACGTTCTCCGCCCGGTCCGTCAGGGCGCTCCGCCGGGCGAGTTCGGCCACCGCCGCCGGCCGGACGCGGTGCCGGCCGTCGAGCAGTGCGGGGCCGGCCTCCGCCATCTTCTCGTAGATGAAGTTGAAATAGAGCATGGAGAGGAAGAACTTCGCGAACCGCAGCTGGTACGCCATGAACCCGGCGTCGGTCCTGCGTTCCGCGGTGTAGAAGTTCACGATGTTGCGGTTGTGCAGGACCCCGGGCAGCGTGCCGTCGTGCACCAGGTGCATGAGGAAGTAGTCGCTGCCGATGGTGTCGGTCGCGGGCGGCAGCGGCACCCGTTCGTACACCTCGTCCAGGAAGCTGATGTTGCACATGTCGACCCGCATCGGATCGACATGGGTGAGGACCGAGTGGTCGCGGACGAACGGGTCGGTGCCCGCGCCCCTGAAGGACTCCTCGACCAGTTCCCGCTTCTGCTCGTCCGACCAGTGCCCGGGGGCCCACAGGCCGACGACGTCGTGGTAGACGTCGCCGTCCAGTTCGGCGATCTCGCCGATGTCCACCGACAGCTCGCCGACGAAGGAACTGCCCACCATCGCAACCGGTTTGTGCGCGTGCTCGGGTCCGAGCACGGTCTCGGACACCCCGGCAGCCGCGTCGGCCGCGGACTTGCCGAGCGAGGCGAGTTCGTGGTGGATGGGGAAGACGGTCTCGCCGTCCAGGACCTGGTACGCGCTGTCGGAGTCCCGGCGGTGCACCGACCGGCAGCCGAGTGCGGCGGCGATCAGGAACGCCCGGTTGGTGCAGGCGCCGTAGGAGATGCCGTCCGGGAGCATGAGATCGAGCATCAGGCCGGGCTCGGCGACGCCGGAGCGCCGGATCACCCGCCGCAGGAAGTCCCGCTGTTCCGCCTCGCCGAGGTGGTGCACGACCACGTGCGGGGCCCGGCGCGCCCCGGCGACGACCCGGGCGTGTTCCGCGAACTCCCGTTCCTCCGAGGAGTCCAGGATCAGCAGGTGCACCTCGACGCCGAAGTGTTCGGCCGCGTGGTCCGCCTCCTCGCCGACGGCCGAGATCGTCGCGGCGCAGGCCCTGTTGGTCGGAAGGGTCAGACAGATTCGGCGCATGCCCGCTCTCCGGTCGACCGCTCGTCGTCCTGCCCGCGCCAGGACTTCAGCCCCAGCAGCTTCTCGCCGAGGTCGTTCAGCGTGGCAGTGCCGTACCTGAGGGATTCGTGCTTCGTGACGTCGCCGACGAGCGTCCCGTTCCACTCCGGGGTGGCGAGGTCGCGCCACGAATCGATCCGGGAGCGCCGCAGTTCGCCGTGCGACTCCAGCGCGGGCATCATCGAGAGGTACTGGACGGCGCGGACCTCGTCCCGCGAGGTGTTGCGGGCCACCCCGTGCGCGAGCAGGCCGTTCCAGATCAGCAGGTCCCCGGCCCGCAGCTCCGGGCGGATCACCGGGAACTCCGCGCGGTCGGTGTCCGGCCTGATCGGGTCGCGGTCCGCGGGCTGCCCGGTCTTCCACTCCTCGAACCGTCGGAAGAGTTCCGGCGAGCACTGGAAGCCGCCCGCCTCCGCCCGGGTGTCGTTCAGCGCGATGATGCCCTGGACCCGCTG
This sequence comes from Streptomyces sp. NPDC002669, assembly GCF_042889165.1. Taxonomy (NCBI): domain Bacteria; kingdom Bacillati; phylum Actinomycetota; class Actinomycetes; order Kitasatosporales; family Streptomycetaceae; genus Streptomyces; species Streptomyces sp. NPDC002669. The sequence continues at coordinate 549,999 of NZ_JBIAQQ010000001.1, forward strand.
GGGCAGGACGCCGAGTGTGGTGTCGACGTCCCAGTGCAGCTCGATGTCGAAGCCCTTGTCGGTGGGCGCGATGAGTGCCCGGTCCCGGTTCCCGACGTTGGGCGGGTTGAGGTTGAGCCGGTCCAGGGTCACCCACAGCTCTTCGCAGTCCCACACGTCGACGAAGGCGTCGTAGACTCGCTGCGTCTGCCGGCTGTCCCAGATGAGCTGGTGGTGGTACGCCTCGACGAACCCGTAGACGTGCAGTTCCCGGTCCAGGTCGTCCCGGAAGGGACGGTCCTCGTACCAGGTCTCGGGCCGGGCCGGGTCGAGTCCCTGGAAGTCCCAGGTGAAGTCGAGCAGGCGGCGCGCCGCGTCGGCCGGGATCGCCTCCCGCACGATGACGTAGCCGTAGGTCTGCCAGAAGTCGAAGTCCGCCTCGGACAGCACCCGCAGTTCCCGCGACTTCCGGATGTCCCTCAGTGGTGTCTGCGCCAGGTAGGACTCGCCGTCCGAGCTGAAGTAGGGGCGGTCCGAAGGGGATCGGTGCAGATAGGAGTCGGGCGTCGTCATGCATTCACTCCAGGGCTCGGGTGCTTCGTGGCTGGGCGGACCGACCGCTCCCCCTGCGGTACGGGTCCGGGCACGCCACCTCGGCGGGTGCCGGTGACGGCCTCGGCGCCGTCGCCGACCGGCGCCGGTGCGGCGCCGGTGCGGTGCTGCGGCCGTGCGACGGTTGTGGTCCGGGTCGTTCGGGCGACGGGCCGGCCCGCCAACCGGCCTCGTGCGTCCGGTGCGGCGGACGGGTCGGGAGGTGGTGGGGCGGACGGCGCCGCGTCGCGCGTCAGGTGCGGTGGCCGACGGTTCTGCCGGTCCGGTGAGCCGTGGCGGCGCCCTCGGCTCTCCCGGCTCTGTCGGTGTCGTGGTTCGCGCTCGGCCCTGCGGGCGGATCGGTTTCCAGGAAATGAATGTTTCCCAGTGCCTTGCTCACGTCTTCGCGGTCCTCCGGTCGAGCAGTTCCCGCCTCGACTCTTGTCGAGCCCCGGGCACCCGACAAGCCTTTCGGTGTACGCCGAATCCCCCCGGCGGCATGCCGGATCAGCTCCTCGATCTTTGACGTCTTCGCTGGTGGGAGGTGTGGCATCATCCTTCGGACACCGGGTGGCGCAGCGTTTTGGCCATGCCTGTCACCGGACCGGCAAGCGTCGTGAAGAACACAACACCGGGCGCGGCGCGAAGCGCCGGCCCGGTGTCAGGTGTCGGGTTGCGATGGGCCGCCGGTCCGGTGGCCGGTGCCGGCGGGCCCGTCGACCCCATCGGTCAGCCCTGTGATGCCTGCTGGCTCATCAGGCACTGCGTCAGCGTCATGCCCGAACGGTTCAGCTCGTACAGGACGCGCGTACCGGCCCGGTGGCGTTGCACCACACCGGCCGAGACCAGTGCCGAGAGATGCTGGGAGACCGTGCTCGCGGCGAGTCCCAGATGGTCGGCGAGCGCGGAGGTGGTGATCGGTTCGGCCAGTTCGCGTACGACCGAGGCGCGCCCCCGGCCCAGCAGGATCGCCAGGCGGTCCTCGCGCCGGTCCTGCGCGGTGCCCTCCCGCACCGGGCCGGTACGGCCGGTGTGCAGGAGCCCCGCTCCCCGTGCCGCGAAGGAGACCGTGGTCCGGCCGCCGGCGACCGACCACCAGTGGGTGCCGTCCGCGAACATCATCGGCACGGCGGTCAACCGCCCCGCTTCGTCGGCGTGTTCGAGCGGCAGACCCAGTTCATGGAGGAGCGCCGCTCCCCCGCTCATCGCCAGGGTGCGCGAGCGGAAGAGGATCTCCTCCTCCAGGCAGCGCGTCAGTCCGGCCTCGCGCGGTTCGATCGCGACGCGCCAGAAGTTCGCGAAATCGGCTGCCAAGTAATGGAGTTGACTCTCCGGGTCACGGATCAGCGCGGCGATCGGAGGATCCTCGACGGGCGCCGGGTACTCCCGGGCGATCTCGTCGCGGACCGGGGCGGCCGGGGTGCGCGCCAGTTCGTCCAGCTCCTCCGCGATCCCCGTCCGCCGCGCGGCGATGCCCGCCCCCAGGAACGAGGGGACGCGCCCCCGCCGCCGGGCCAGGGCGACCACGGACCTCAGGCGCGGCGTCAGCGCCCCGTGCGCCTCGCGGGCCCAGGAACGGTGGGGCCAGGGGGCGTCGGGGCCGTACCGGGTCAACAGCGCGACTGCACCGAACGCCTGCCACAGATCGCACAGCGCCAGCCGTACGTCGGGCTGCTGTCGGTCCATCAGCCCTCCAGGTCCGCACGTCGACGCACCGGAGCGAACACTCCGGCAAAGAGCCGACGGACCGTCAACTCCCATGCTCTGAAGTCGTGTTCACTTCGAATGAGCGACGCTTCGGCGCCGGAAGCGCATGACGGATCGAACATGAACCCCGCCCACCCCTCGTGGTCCAGACCAATGATGCACGAGCTTTCGGCACCCGCACGACGACTGTCAATAACGTTGTGCCCCAGGTCACACGACCGTCACTCGGGGCGAGCGCCCGGGCGCGGAAGGTAGCCTTCTCTGGTCTAGACATGTTGCCTGAAAGTGTGTTGACTTCCCGCCGGGAAGCGCCCTCTGAAGAGCCCCCACCAGGCCAACCGTCCTCCGGGAGACACCTTTCGGCCCCTCTCCCGTCACTCCGCCGCAACCTCCGTCCGATCCGCGGGGCGCCCTCGTCGGCGCGGTCGCGGCAGGACCGGGGCCGCCCCGGTTCACCCCGTCCGGGGACCGGCGGTCGCCTCGTCCAGGGCCTCGGCGACGGCCTCCAGGACCTCGACCGGACGCAACAGGTCCTCGTGCCCGAGGGGCTGCCTGCCCGTACGGGCCATCTCCAGGAACGCTTCGAGGCCCGGTACGCAGTAGTCCGCGCCGGGGACGAGCGTCCGCTGGGCCATGGCCTCACGGGTGAGGGCCATCGCGTGGAACGGGATCTGCTCCGTGCCGCCCGGCCGGACGAGGTTCACCACGACCCGGGTGCCGCCCGCGGTGAACGACGCGGTGACGGTGGTGTCGGTGAGGTCCGTGCGGATGCCCGAGATCGCTCCGGGTGCGAGCCGGAGGGCGATGTCCACCGCGTGGATCCCGTAGAAGAAGATTCCGTCGTACTCGCTGTCGGGGTCGGCGGGCCCGGACACGACGACCAGATGCGGTGCACCGTTCGCCGCCGACCGGGCCGCGAGTTCCTCGGTGTCCGGGATCCAGCGGAGCGCCGAGGACGAGGTGAGCGGCGCGCCGTGGGCGAGCGCGGTGTCGACCATGGCCCGGGCGTCCTCGGTGGTGCGGGCGAGCGGCTTGTCGACGAACACCGCGAGGCCCTCGGCCAGGAAGGGGACCGCGAGGTCGCGGTGGCGCGTGCCGTACCGGTCCGCGACGACGACGGCGTCGACCAGTCCGAGCAGCCCGGTGGGCTCGTCGACGATGCTCGTGATCCCGCCGGTGGCCGCCAGGGCGTCGTTGCGCGGACCGGGCCCGCCGCTGAGCGCCACGACGCGCGCGTCACCGGCCGCTCCGTCGACGTTGAGGTGGCGGACGATCTGGTCGACGTGGCTGCTGTCGGTGCCGACGATCCCGATGCGCATCCGGAGACGTTCCCTTCATCGGTGGCGGCGACCCGCCCGCCCGTGGTGCGGCATCGAGTCTCGCACAGGGGCGAACGGCCCCGGCCCGCGCCGCCAGGAGTGCCGTGCGGCAGCGCCACCGGACGCGGCTCCTCGGCCACCGCCACCTACCGATGGCTGTCGCCATCCGCGCAGGTGACCGACACAGCGCCCCGGCCCCTGCGCGCAGGTGCGCGGGCGTGCGGAAACGGGCGTGGTGCACCCGGCATCGCGCCCGGTACGCGCGGGCGCGCAGGCGTGCGCGCGGCGCTCCCCGCCCCCTCCCGGCGTGGTTGTCACCACCCCGGGCCAGGCATTACTGTCACCACGCCTTGGTGAACGGGAAATCCGGTGCGATACCGGTGCGGCCCTCGCCACTGTGATCGGGAAGTCCGGCTCCAGCCCCCTGCGGGCAGCCACTGGGTCCTCGGACCCGGGAAGGCGGAGCACGGGCGGTGGTACCCGTCAGCCAGGAGACCGGCCAAGGCGCGTCAACCATCCACGAGGTGCTGGAGAGGGTCTACTGAGCCATGCACATAGCCGAGGGCTTTCTGCCTCCGGCGCACGCGATCGCCTGGGGCGTCGCGTCCGCGCCGTTCGTCGTACACGGAGTACGGTCACTCACCCGTGAGGTCAAGGAACACCCGGAGAGCACCCTGCTCCTCGGCGCGTCCGGTGCCTTCACCTTCGTCCTGTCGGCCCTGAAACTCCCTTCGGTGACCGGGAGCTGCTCGCATCCCACCGGTACCGGGCTGGGCGCCATCCTCTTCCGGCCGCCGATCATGGCGGTGCTCGGCACCATCACCCTGCTCTTCCAGGCGCTGCTGCTGGCCCACGGCGGCCTGACCACGCTCGGCGCCAACGTCTTCTCGATGGCGATCGTCGGCCCCTGGGCCGGATACGCGCTGTACCGGCTGCTGCGGCGGTTCGAGGTGCCGCTGATGGTGGCGGTGTTCTTCGCCGCGTTCGTCGCCGACCTCTCCACCTACTGCGTCACCAGTGTGCAGCTGGCGCTGGCCTTCCCCGACCCCAGCAGCGGATTCCTGGGCGCGCTCGGCAAGTTCGGCTCCATCTTCGCCGTCACCCAGATCCCGCTCGCGGTGAGCGAGGGCCTGCTGACGGTGGTCGTGATGCGGCTGCTGGTGCAGTCCAGCAAGGGGGAACTGACCCGGCTGGGTGTGTTCCTGACCCGCCGGGCGACCCCGGACGGCGCGCCCGGGGGAGTGGCCCGATGAGCCGTAACGCGAAGATCAACGCCCTGTTGCTGCTCGTCGTGGCCGCGCTCGCGGTCCTGCCGCTGGCGCTCGGCCTCGGCGACCACAAGGAGGAGCCGTTCGCGGGCGCCGACGCCGAGGCGGAAACGGCGATCACCGAGATCGAACCGGACTACGAGCCCTGGTTCTCGCCCCTGTACGAACCGCCCTCCGGCGAGATCGAGTCGGCGCTCTTCGCCCTCCAGGCCGCGCTCGGCGCGGGCGTCCTCGCCTACTACTTCGGGCTGCGCCGGGGCCGCCGCCAGGGCGCGGAACTCGCGCAGGCGCAGGAGCGGGCACGGCGGGACACCGATGGCACGTCCCTCGGCGCCGACGGCTCCCCCGCCGGGGAAGCCTGAGCCCGCCGCATGCTGCCGATCGACGAGGCGGCGCACAGCAACCGCTGGCGCCGCCGTCACCCCGTGGACAAGGCCGTGCTCGGACTCGGGCTCACCGTGCTCGCGATCTCGCTGCCGCCCTGGCCCGGCGCGGCGCTCGTCCTGGTGACGGCGCTCGTGCTGCTGACCGGCCCGGCGGGCGTGCCGGGCCGGCGGCTGTGGCGGGCGTACCGGGTGCCGTTGGGGTTCTGCGTGACCGGGGCGGCCACCCTGCTGGTGCAGGTCGGCGGCCCCGACGGGTTCGTGGCCCTCGCCGACGACGGGCCGGTCCGGGCGGGAGAACTCCTGCTGCGCACCTCGGCCGCCTCCCTCGGGGTGCTGCTGTTCGCCTTCACCACACCGATGTCCGACCTGCTGCCGCGCCTGGTGCGGGCCGGGGTGCCCGCTCCGGTCGTGGACGTCGCCCTGGTGACGTACCGCATGAGTTTCCTGCTGCTCGACTCCATGCGCCTGATCCGTCAGGCGCAGGCGGCCCGGCTCGGGCACACCACGCGGGCCGCCGCCTGGCGTTCCCTCGGCGGGCTCGGCGCCACCGCGTTCGTCCGGGCCTTCGACCGGGCGGCGCGGCTCCAGGCCGGGCTCGCCGGCCGGGGCTACGACGGCACCCTGCGCGTCCTGGTGCCCGAGGCCCGGGTCTCCGTCCCCTTCACCGCGGCGAGCCTCGCGCTGCTCGCGGCACTGACCGTCATCACCCTCGTACTGGAAAGGCCGCTGTCATGAGCGAGCCCGCCGCCCTGGTCGCCCTGCGGGGCGCGTCCTTCTCGTACGAGGACGGGCCGACCGTGCTCGACGGCCTCGACTTCGAGGTGCGCGAGGGGCGCGCGCTCGCGCTGCTGGGCCGCAACGGCAGCGGCAAGACCACACTGATGCGGCTGCTCAGCGGCGGGCTGCGGCCGCGTACCGGGCAACTGACCGTCGAGGGGAACCCTGTCGCGTACGACCGCAAGGGGCTGACCCGGCTGCGCACGACCGTGCAACTGGTGGTGCAGGACCCCGACGACCAGCTCTTCGCCGCGTCCGTCCTCCAGGACGTGTCCTTCGGCCCGCTCAACCTGGGCCTGCCCGACGCCGAGGTGCGGGCGCGCGTCGACGAGGCGCTCACCGCCCTGGACATCGGCGCGCTGGCCGACCGCCCCACCCATCTGCTGTCCTACGGGCAGCGCAAGCGGACCGCGATCGCCGGCGCCGTCGCCATGCGGCCCCGGGTGCTGATCCTCGACGAGCCGACCGCCGGCCTCGACCCGGACGGTCAGGAGCGGCTGCTCGACACCCTCGACCGGCTCCGTGCGAACGGCACCACCGTCGTCATGGCCACCCATGACGTCGATCTCGCCCTGCGCTGGGCCGACGACGCCGCACTCCTCACCCCGTCCGGCGCGCACCTCGGCCCGGCACCCGCCGCCCTCGCCCGCACGGACCTGCTCCGACAGGCGGGGCTGCGCCTGCCGTGGGGCATCGTGACAGCCGAACTCCTGCGCACTCACGGCCTGTTGACCGAAAACACCACTGGTCCGCGCACCCCGGAGGAACTGGCCGCGCTGATGCCGGAGGTCCCGGCCGACCGCTGAGCCGCCGGGGCACGTCCCCGGGCTCATCCGCCGCGACGGACCCGCTCCCCCAGGTCCGAGAGCAGATCGTCGAGCACCGCCTCCTCCTCGACCCGGATCCCGTGCTCGGCGAGGGCGACGGCCAGGGCCGGGTCCCACGGGGTCGCGGCGGGCACGCCGGTCAGCCGCTGCGGTTCCGTCACCCCGGCCAGAGCGGCCAGGTAGTCGGCCGCCCCGAAGCGCCAGGGCCGCCACGCGACACCGCGCCCCAGCGTCGCGGCGATGCGCATCCCGCCCCAGTCGAAGTCGCCGTGGTGGAGGAACCCGGCTCCTCGCGCGGACAGGCCGCGCAGCAGGGCGAGCGCCGCCGCCGAGGGCTGCCCCTGGAGGCACACCATGGGCGGGCACGCCGGTCCGAAGGTGTCGGCGGCGGCGGACAGGACGGCCGGGTTCTCACACACGTACACGGTCCCCGCCCCCGGGAGGGCGCCGCTCGGGGCGTGCCGGGTGAGCGAACGCAGCGTCAGGACGGCGGGCTCCCCCTCGTCGGCCGCCCAGTCGAGGGCCGGTGTCCCCCGCAGGTTGAGGGTCAGGACGGTCGACGACACGTCGTCCCTGAGCAGCCCCGCCGACGCCCATGCCTCCCGCCGCCACTCGGCGCCGGAGCCGTCCGGGAAGCCCGTGAGGGCCCGGAGCCCCGAGAGGACCAGGGCGGCGAGCGGGGTTCCCTCGTCCAGGGCGTGGGCGCCGGAGAGATGGCGTGCCGCGAACGTCGCACGTGACACCGGAGGAACCGCGGGCAGTGCGCGCAGCGCCCGTACGGCGGCGTCCACCAGCGGACCGGCGGCTTCCGGGGCGCGTGCGAGCCGCCGTACGAGGCCGTCCCCGCGGACCCGTGCCGCCCAGTCGACCAGCCCGGGGCCCAGGGCGGCGAACGGTGCGTACGCGTCCTCCCAGGCCCGTTCCTCCCGGTCGTGCACCTCCGCGTGCACGGCGACGGGCCCGGTCAGGGCCACCACCGCGGCCTCCAGCCCGTCGGGACCGGCCCCGGACCGGCGCAGCACCTCGTCCACCGCGTCGAGGCGTACGGTCAGGGAGCGGCCCGCGCCGGGTGCGCGCCCCAGCAGGCGTTCGGCGGCCTCCCGCTGGAGTTCGTCGGGGTGGGCCAGGGTGACCGTGCCGGTCAGGGGCCGGCCGGCGGCCATCCGTCGGCGGGCGCGGTCCAGGAGCCAGGCGAGGCCGGGGTCGCCGAGCAGCCGCCCGAGGCGGTCGGCACCGGGGCGGTCGGAAGGGCTCACCCCCACAGGGACTCCTGCTCTCCCCGGTCCTGCGCGGCGGTGTCCCCCGGGGCCGGCACGGCGGTTCCGCCCGGTTCCTGTACGGAGGCGTCTCCCGTGCCCGGCACGGCGCCGGTTCCTCCCGGCTCCTGCGTACCACCGGTCCCCGCCGTCCCGGTGGCCGTTCCCCCGACGCCCCGGCCGCTCCGCTCGCGGCCGTCGGGCTGGAGGGGCACCGTCGTCGTACGCGGTGCGGTTCCCGGCTCGGTGCCGCGCCGCCGGTCGAAGCCGTCCCATTCCCACCGGGTCACCAGGACGGCGTCGATGTCGTCGACGCGGGAGAGCTGTGCGATGGCGATGCCGGGCACCTGCGGGTAGCAGGCCCATTCCCGTTCGCTGGTCATGACGACGTCGAGGTCGAAGGCGCGCAGCAGGCCGAGGCACTTGGCGCGGGAGTCGTCGTCCACTCCCGCGAACGCCTCGTCCAGGGTGACCAGTCGCGGGGCGTGCGCGCCGCCCGCGCTCGCGTAGTGGGAGGACGCGGCGGCGAAGAGCGGTACGGACGCCGCCAGGACGCGTTCGCCGCCGGAGGCGGGCCCGGTGGCGGGCACCCACTTGCCGTGCTGGTGCCGTTCGACGCCGAACTCGTGCCACGCCCGGTAGTCGAGGGCGGCGGTGAGGTCCTCCTGCCAGCTGCCCGCGCTGTCGTCGGCCTGGCGGCGGGCGATCTGCTCCTGGAGGAACACCCCGACCGCCGCCCGGTCCTGCGGCGACCAGGCGTCGGCCGACTGCCGCAGCCGTTCCCGGGCCTGGGCCAGGCCCTGCGGGGCCCGGCGGGAGGCACGCCACACCAGGCGCAGCTTCATGCCGGTCGAGGTCGGGCGTTCCTCCAGCTCCCGGTTCATGGCACGCACCCGGCGTTCGGCGGCCCCGATCAGTTCCTGGAGCGTCCCGGCCACCTCGGTGATCAGATGGGTCTCCAGGATCTCGCGTTCGTGCGCCGACAGGAGGCGGGTCAGCTCGGTGACCTCGGTGGCCAGCGCCTCGGCGAGTTCGGGCACGGCGCGCCGTCGGCCCTGGTAGACGATGTCGACCCGCATGCCGTCCTCGCCCGGCCGGGCCGTCGCGGTGTGCCCGTGCCGGGAGAGCGCCTCCTGGAGCCGGCCGAACTCCTCGCTCAGCCGTTTCTGGACGCGTTCCCAGGCCGCGTCCGAGTCGTCGGTGGAGGAGAGCCGGGACTCGATGGCACGGGCGAGGTTCACGGCGGGGGTCGCCGCCCACGTGCCTCCGTCGTCGTCCGGTACGGCGACGTCGGGGAGGGCTACGGCGAGCAGCCCGGTCGAGACGAACCGCTGGAGCGCCGCCACGGCGCGCCCGCGCGCGGCGGTGGCGTCCGTGACGTCCTCCTCCAACCGCTCGATGCGCCCCTCGGCGTGCCCGGCCCGCCGGTCCGCGTCGCGGATGTCCGCCTGTGCCCGCTGCTGTTCGTCCGCGCAGGCGCGGGCGGCGGTCGCGGTCTCCTCCAGCCGCCGCTGGAGTTCGGCGACGGCCGCTCCGACGGTGGAGCGGAGCGTGCGCAGGTGTTCGTCCGCGGAGGCGGCCAGGCGGCCCGCCTCCGCGGTGCGTTCCGCGAGTTCGAGGGCGCGGTGTTCGGCCCGGTCGGTCTCGGCCCGGTCGCCGGTGACCGCGTGCTCGGCGTCCGCGCGCTCGCGCAGGGCCGGCCACAGTTCCGCGAGGTGGGCGGTGTGATCGGCGAGTGCCTGACGCACGAGGGCCAGTGCCTCCCGGTCTGTGGGGAGGTGCAGGTCGGCGGCCGTCTCGCCGAGTTCGGCCGCTCTGCGCCCCGCTTCCCCGGCCGCCCCGTCGAGTTCGGCGGCCCGCTCCCGCTGCCGGGCGCGGGCCCGCCGGACCGCGTCGGTCGCGGCGGTGACCCGTGCGTGCGCGTGGCGCAGCTCGTCGTCGCCGGGTACGGCCGCGAGTTCGGCGTCGAGCACCTCGCGGCGCCCCGCCACCGCGCGCAGCTCCCCGGCCAGCCGCTCCCGCTCCGCCTCCAACTCGTCCCGTTCGACGTGCAGTTCGGCGATCCGGGCGCGGCGCGCCTGTTCCCGCGCGCCCTCCCCCACGTACTGGGCGCCGTCCTTGGCCCAGCTCCCGGTCAGCGCGCCGATACGGAAGCTCCCGTCCGTGGCGACCCAGGTGCCGCGGGACCCGGCCCCCCGGTCTCCCCCCGCCGGCCCGGCACCGTCCTCGCCGATCAGCCCGATCGAGGCCAGCAGGCGCTGGACCGCCTGTTCCCCCACGGCTGCGGCCCCCGCGTCGGCGTGGTCGACCGCCGGGCACAGCGCCCGGTCGAGGCCGTTCCCGCCGGACGGGTCCACGGGCGCGAGGAGTACGTCGAGGCCGTTCCCGCCGGGCCGGTCCACGGGCGCGAGGAACACGTCGTGCCCGTCCGCCGCGACGGCGGAACCGTCCGGCCGCACCCAGGCGTCGAGGAGCCCCGACGCCTCCAGGGCCGCCTCCAGTCCGGCGCGTTCGGCCCCGGTGACGTGCGGACGGAAGTCGACCAGCCGCCACAGCGGGGCCCCGACGCCTCGGGTCCGGACGTCGGGGGTGCGGGTGTACGGAGCCGAGGGGCCCCGCTGCCCGCCCGCTTCGAGCGCGGTCAATTCCTGTGCCACCAGCCGCTGCCGTTCCGCCGTCGCCGCCTCGCGGTGGGTCAGGGCGGCGGCCCGGTCGGCCAGGTCGGAGGCGAGGGCGCGGTGGGTTCCGGCCGCGGCGACGAGCGCCGGGTGGGGGCCGTTCAGGTGGCCCGCCCACTCCTGCACCGCGTCGAGCACCCCCGGCAGCCCGGCCGGCCGCAGCTCCGCGCACCCGGACAGGTGCTCCCGGACGGCCGCGACGAGCGCGCGCCCGGCCTGTGCGGCTCCTTCCTCGGCGCGGGCCAGCAGCTCCCCGGCGTGCGCGGCCTCCTCGTCGGCCTCGTCGGCGCGCAGCCGGGCGGCGTTGTGCGCCTCCCCGGCCCGTTCGGCGCGTTCGGCGAGGGCCTCCACGTGACCGACGGCACGCCGTCGGCCCGCCGTCGCCTCCTCCGCCGCGCGGCGCAGCGCCGTGACGGGGGCTTCCTCGGTCCGCGGGACGTCGAGCCGGGCCGCCGCGGCGCTCCCGGCCACCCGGCCCAGGACGTCGTCCAGTGCCTCCTGCGCGGCGGTCAGCCGGTTCGTCGCGGTGTCGAGCCGCCCCAGGGCCCGGGTGTGTGCCTGGTCGGCCGTCCGCCGGTCCGCCTCGGCGCGCGTCAGGTCCGCCGCCGTGCGGGAGGCGTCGACCGCCGCCTGGTCGAGCGCGCGGGCGTCGCGCATTTCGGGCCCGGTCCGCAGGGCCGCGTCCTGCGCGCCCAGCCGCGTCGCGTGCTCGTCGAGCGACGCGGCCCGTTCCTGGGCCTTCGCCCGGTCCGCCACGGCCTGTTCGCGGGCCTCCTGCGCCTTGAGGAGTTCGCGCTGGATGTGCTCGTAGCGGGCGTGTTCGGTGCGGGGCAGCCGGGCTCGGCGCCGGGAGGCGATGCGGGCGTAGCGCCGGTAGTGGTCGAGGAACCCCGACGACGCCTCCTCGGCCTCGCGGGCCGCCCGCAGCTGTTCCTTCTCCTCGTCCAGCGACCGGAACGCCTCCGCCGCGTCGGCGACGACCGCCTGGTCCATCGGCGGCAGCGCCTCCGTCAGTGCCCGGGACAGGGCCGCCTCGTTGGGGCGCTTGGACAGTTGGGGCTGGCGCAGCTGGATGAGAAGGTCGACGAGCGCGCCGTAGCGCTGCTCCCCCAGTCCGAAGAGGGCCTCGTCGACCGCCCGGCGGTACGTCTTCGCGGTGTCGTACACCATGCCGCGGCTGCCGACGGCCTCCGCGAGCCGGTCCCGGGACAGAGCCGTGCCGGTCGCGTCGAGCAGGTCGAGTCCGGCGCCGATCCGCTGGTCGGTCACCGCGAACCAGTGGCGGGCGATGCCGCGTCCGGTGACGGCCTTCAGCCCGCAGAGCAGGGTACGGAAATGGGGTTCGCCGGTGGTCCCGTCGAGCCGTCCGAACTCGATCCAGGTGTAGCCGAGCCGTTCGGGATGTGGGTGCTCGCCGCCCAGCAGCAGGTTCCACTCCATTCGTTTGCCCGGGTCGCCGTCGGGCTCGACCCGGCGGGCGGAGAGGTCCCCGTCCAGCAGGAACGGCAGGGTGAGGGCGAGCACCTTGGACTTCCCGGTGCCGTTGTTGCCGCGCAGCAGCAGCCGGCCGTCGCGGAACCAGAACTCCTCGACGTCGTAGTGGAACAGGTCGACGAGCCCGATGCGCAGGGGCCGCCACCGGCCGGGGGCGGGGTGGGGGAGGGCGGGGGCCGGGAGCCCGGTCGAGGCGCGGTTCACCTTTCGTCCTTCACGATCGTGTCCGGTGAGGTGGGAGGGTGCGGACGGTTCGGTGGTGTCCCCGGTTCCCTGATGACGGCCTCGCCGACCGCGTACCGCGCGAGGGCCGGCCGCGGCACGACGCCCCGCCCGGTGTGCTCGGCAAGTCCCAGGGCCACCAGTTTCTCCAGGGCCTGTGCCACCAGTACGGGTTCGGCACCCGGCTCCCTGGCCGACTTCGCCCAGAAACTGCCGTGTTCCGCGGCGAGTTCGCGCACCCGTCGTGCCAGCTCCGCCGGTGCCACGGGCCGCCCGGCTTCCGCCAGGTGCTGGGCGAGCAGCAGGGTGACGTGCCCGTGCGTGCCCTGTTCCGGCATGCGTACGTCGGTGAGGTCGTCCAGGGGGTCCACCATGGCGACGCCCTCGGCGCGCACCTCGGGAACCAGCCCGGTCAGTTCGCCGATCCGCGCGGTGATGAAGCCGCGCTGCCGGGTCAGGTAGGCCAGTTCATCGTCGGTGAGGTCGTCGTAGTAGAGCACCGGGTCGTCGAGGAGGAGGCGGGTCAGCTTCCAGCGGATCGCGCGGAACCTCAGTTCGTCGCTGTCGAGGGCGGTCCGCGCCGTCATCTCCACCAGCCGTTCCTCGAACCCCTCGGCCTCGACGAGGGAGGGGCCGCGCAGGAACGCCGGCATCCCGGCCAGCACGCGGCGCCGCACGTCGTACAGCACGTCCCCGGATCCGCTGATGTACGCCTCCTCGTCGCCCGCCACCCTTCGCAGCACCCCGGCCCGCAGCAGCAGCCGCACGACGGCCGCGAGGTCGAGGCGTTCGTCGCGCCGTTCCAGGGTGAACACGATCCCGGCGGCGACGAGTTCGGGATCGGCGGCGGCCAGAACGATCTGTTCGGCGAGCCGGCCGAGCGCCACCTGGGCCTCGCCCCGTTCCAGCGCGGCCAGCGCCAGGCAGAGCAGGACGTAACGGCGCCTGGTGAAGGGCAGTGCGGTCCGGGTGGCCTCCCGGGCCGGATGCGTGGCGTCGGTGAGGGTGCCCGGCGTCTTGCGCAGCCGCGCGGCGTCGGCGTCCGTGCGCAGCGTCCAGCCGACGTTGCGCTCGAACCACTCGCGCAGTTCGGCCTGGTGCCGTCGCACCAGCCGGAACTCGTCGGCGTACGGCCCGTCGGCGGTGAGCAGCGGCTCCTTCAGCAGGGCACGCGCGGCGCGTTGCAGGTCGGCCCGGCGCTGGCCGTCGAGGACCTCGGCGAGCGGCCCGGTCACCGCCCCTCCCCCGACCCCGCGACCGTCCCGGCTCCGGCCGGCGCGGATGCGACCGGTTCGGCTCCGGCGGACGCGGGTGCGACCGGTTCGGATGCGACCGCCCCGGGTGCGAGTCCGGCCGACGGCCCGAACCGGATCTCCTCCGTGAGATCGATGATGTCGATCAGGTGGTCGGGCCCGCTGAACACCCCGTCGGGCGTGCGCACTTCGGCCGTCGAGCCGTCGTCGAGCGCGGTCAGCCGGATCTCCATGGTGCCGTCCCCGCTGGTGGCCACGGTGGTGGTCGTCTCCGGCCGCCAGGTGGCGAGGGCGTCGCCGAGCAGCCTCAGGAACAGCTGGAAGGCGACCTGATCGAGCTCCCCCAGCCGGGACAGCCGCACCGGTCCGCCCGTCGCGAGCCGCTCCCTGGCCGCCCTGACCTCCTCGGACTGTCTGGCGGCGATCTCGGCGAGCCGCCGCTTCGCCTCCCCCCGGTCGGCCACCCGGCGCGGCTTGCCACGCCGCTCGTAGCTGCCGGTACGGCGCAGCTGGGGGCTGATCCGCAGCGGTCGCGCCCCGGCCCACGGCGTCGAGGCCGGTTCGGGCGCGGCCGTCCGCTCGGTGAGGGTGTCGCCGTCGACGGTGAGGTGGCGGGACGGATACAACCCGAACGCCACCCGCCACAGCCGGTGCCGCGCCGCGTCGTCCGGTGCCTGGGCGAACCACCGGGCCAGCGTGCGGAAGTCGGCCGAACGGTCGGACCGCCCGGCCCGACGCTCGTTCAACTGCCGTACGACAGCCAGGAGTTGCGGGATCGACCCGAGCGCGCGCCCCCGCAGCAGCCGGGCCTGGGACTCCCGCCCCTCCCCCGAGACGAACCACTGCGCGAGCCCGGACCACCGGGCCGCCCACCGCTCGTACGCCGCCGCCTCCGCGTGCTCGGCCTCGTCGGGTGAGGCGTCGACGGCCTCCCGGGCGGCCGCGATCCGCAACAGCGGCCCCACCCGCCCCTGGTCCTCCAACTCCCCGATCAGCAGGGCGATCCGCCCGCCGAGGGTGATCAGGTCCTGGATGAACCGTTCCAGGTACTGGATCAGCCGGTCCTTGTACGCGAGGAACGCCTCGACCTCGATGTCGTGCAGGTCGATGGTGCGCTGGAGCGACCCCATGAAGGCACGGGCGTTGTCGGCGAGGTCGGTGAAACGCGCGGTCAGCACGGACAGGGCGACGTACGCCTTCGCCGGGTCCGGCTCGTCCTGCGCCGCGATCACCAGCAGCGCCCGCAGCTGCGTGACGATGTCGTGCAGCGCGACCGCCTGGAGCTCCCCGCGCCGTCCCAGCACCTCGTCGTACGCCCCCAGCGCCGCCTCGGCCGCCTCACCGGCCCGGGTGAGCTGGTAGATGAACCGCCTGCGGTAGAAGTCCTCGACCGCCGTCACCCGCGCGTGGTCCGGGTCGGCCCGCAGGTTCCCCCAGCCGACGAGGCTGTCCAGCGCCTTCGTCACCGCCTCCACATCGGAGGGCCGGCTCCCCGCCTCCAGGGCGGCGTACACGTCCTCCGGCCGCAGGTGCACGGCGAACCGTTCCTTGGCGGCGAGGAAGGCGCGCATCACCTGTCGGTAGAGGGGAGCGTTGGGGACGGTGAGGTGGGCGAAGGGACTGTAGTCGGCAGCGGACGGAACGGGGCCCCGGACCGCCGCCTCCCGGTTCCGCTCGCGAACCGGCCGCCGGTCCCGCGCGCTCCCCCGGTCTCCGTCCTCCAGCATGACCATGCGGTTCGCCGCCCCCACCCTCGCACTCGCGTCGCCCCGGATCGTTCCGAGTCGTTCCGGATCGTTCCGCCCTTCCCGACCTCCCCACCCTACCGACCGTGATTCCGCCGTACCGATCGAGTGATGGCCAGGACCGGGCGGGCACCACGCGGGGTGACCGAGAGCCGGATGATGAAGCGGCCGGTGGGGGCGGAGTGTCGGGCGAGCCCCGGACGAAGTACCGAGTGAGACGCCACCGAGCGGCCGGTATGACGATTCATGTCACTCAGCATGGTCGGCCACCTCTACACCAACCAGTGACGACATCGGTACGCAACATCACCGTCGGGGCGGTGCGGCCTTACGCGGGGTGCCGACGAGCAGCTGGGCACGGACGAAACGGACGTGGAAATACGCGAACGCGGGTGTGACGGGGCAGGGAACGCAGGGCGGTGGCGACCGGATGGGGCCGTACGACGGAGACGACGAGGGGTCGGCGGCCGTACTGCGGACGGTCGGCCGGGTGGCGAAGACGTGCCGCGAGCGAAAAGGGCTCACCCAGGCCGAGTCGGGTGCGGCCATCGTCTACAGCAAGGAGCAGGTCTCCTCGGTGGAACGGGGACGGCGCGCACCGAGCGCGACGTTCCTGGAGAAGGCCGACGAGGTGCTGGAGGCGAAAGCGATCGAGATCTGCACCTATGCCAACTCCGTCGTCCACAGCCTGCTCCAGACTCCTGACTACGCAAGGGCTCTGTACGGGATGCGGCGTCCGGCGTTCTCCGAGGAGGAGGTGGAACGGCTTGTCGCCGCACGACTGGCGCGTCAGGGGATCTTCGAGGAGATCCAGGTGATGCCCACGGATCGCGAGGACCACGCCAGCCTCGCGGGGTCGCTCCAGTTGCTCCGGCTCAAGGGCGGAGACACCGTGGGGCACAACGAGGTTCAGCTCACCAATCAACTGATCTCCCATACCCAGAAGGTCCAGGTCCACAAAATCCGCCATGGCATCTTCCGGGCCCAGGCCCTCACCCCCGTGAGTCGCTGTCCCACATCGAAAAAGCGCTGGGCTGAGGGAGACAGGATGACCAACCCCTCGACAGGGAACAGTCCCGTGCCGAACTGGTTCAAGAGCAGCTACAGCACGAATGACGGCCCGGAGTGTGTGGAGGTCGCCCTCGCCCCCGGGACCATCCACGTACGCGACTCGAAGCACACCTGGGGCCCCAACTCGCCTTCGCCCCCGCCAATGAGCCGCCTTCGTGTCGTACACCGCCGATCACCACTGACACACTGCCGCGTTGATGCCCCGCACCGGGTGCGGGACATCAACGCGAGGCAGCCTCGAGCACCCGCACCAAGCCGCACACGGAGGCGGGCGAGATCAAGCTAACGCTCCACCCCCTCGTGGCGCCTACTGCCCTACGGGCATCGAGCACCTGCGAGAAGTGGTCCCCGAACTCCGATGACCTGTCGGCGACCGGCTCGCCGCCCTCCGACTTCGAGACGATGCTCCCGGCGAGAACCGTCGCCACGACGGACTGAAGGCCGTCGGGCCCCTTGGCCAGACCGTCCCTGGTCGGATGCAGGTTGAGGACGGGACGGCCTGGACGAGGCAAGTGATCCGGGTGGTCGAGCACCGGGGCTCGCGAAGGAGCCTCAGGCCTTGAGGGTGACCACGGCCTGTTCGACGGGTGCGCGGACCTCGCGTGGGACCGGTTCACTGTCTGCTGACCCATGAAAAGGGTCTCCCGCCATCCTCGACGCGGGGCGCGGACCGTGCCACCGGCATCCCGGCAGCCCTTGCTGGCCCAGCACGCGGTGTTGGCCTCGGCGAGGGCGTCTGCGATGCCGTGTCCGCGGGCCGCAGGCCGCTCGAATGTCATGGACGGCGACGGGAAGGGCCGGTGACGATGCCGCCCGGAACGCCTCCGCAGGGGGCGGCGCGAGAGCAGCCGGGACCTCGACAGCCTCGGTGATGTATGGGTACGTGGTCATGGTCCCGATGCCGAATCCGGCCGCG
Organism: Streptomyces sp. NPDC002669; assembly: GCF_042889165.1. Taxonomy (NCBI): domain Bacteria; kingdom Bacillati; phylum Actinomycetota; class Actinomycetes; order Kitasatosporales; family Streptomycetaceae; genus Streptomyces; species Streptomyces sp. NPDC002669. Next base: position 567,488 of record NZ_JBIAQQ010000001.1, read on the forward strand.
TGTTGGGCATACGGGTGGCCGTCGCGGAGATGGGCAGGAGCGAGCGGGGTCCGGCGGCCGGCTCCCGGGCGCTATCGGCGGGTACCGGGCTCCTGGCGACGCTGACGAAGCTTGGCGGACAGGAAGCGCGGGGCAGACCGGACACGTCGATGTCTGACGGGTGGACAAGCGCACAAAACCTCTGCTGGAAAAGCATTTCTTGGTCGGAAACCCATCTACCAGTGGCTTCACCTGCCTGTCAGCCCAACTGCCTGCCCAACCCGACAGGTCGGGAAGAGCTCACTGGGTCGATGCCAGTGCCTCGAAATTCGGCCAACTACGCAGGCTGCCCACCAGCACGCAGGAGTGGCGGGCTCAGCACCCATGCGTTGCCTCTTCGGTAGAGCGCGGCCGGGCGGCCCGTAGAGAGCATCCTCTGTTCGCCCGTAGCCTCCACGAACCCTGTGGTCCTCAGCACCTTGCGCCGAAAGTTGCTCGGGTCCAGCGGCCGCCCCCAGACGACTTCATAGACCATACGCAACTCGCTGAGGGTGAACTCCGAGGCGCAGAAGGCCGTGGCGACAGGGGTGTATTCGAGTTTGCGCCGGACCTCCTCCAAAGCCTCGGCAAGGATCTCAGAGTGATCGAACGCCAGCTTCATCCTGCCCCGGTCAAGCTCCTCCACGGTTGCCCAGTAGGCGTGCTCCGCATCGGTGCCGCCCACAGGCACTGGCAGGTCGGGCCCCAGAGCCAGGTATGCGACGGTGACCACTCGCCCTCTCGGGTCCCGGCCGGGATCACCGTAAGCACCCAGTTGTTCCAGGTGCAACAGCCCGCCGTCGATGCCGGCTTCCTCCCTCAACTCGCGCAGCGCCCCCTCCCTCAAGGTCTCGCTCTTCTGGACATACCCGCCAGGAAGCGCAGGCCGGCCGAGAAAGGGCTCCACCCCCCGGTCGACCAGGAGCACCATCAGGCGATCGCCACGCAGCGTGAAAATCGCCAGGTCCACGGTCACCCACGATGCCTCCACCTCATCGGAATCTTTCAGCCACTCATCCACGGGACCCCCTAAAGGTCACATTGACTTAAACACCCTCGCCTCTTATGGTCACATAGACCTTAACCTCAAGAGGCGAGGGCAGGGCATGGCCATTCCCCCCGTACCACCAGCAAAGGTCTCCGGCGACGAACTCACGGCTGCAACACGGCACTTGTGCGCGGGTTCGTACGTGGACGAACATTTCCGCGACCTCGTGATCGACAAGGTCTGCACGTCGCCGCACCGCAGGGTCGCCCCGTCCTACGGCTTCGACATAGTCCCTGTCATGCGCCACGCGTGGCGGGCCGCCACCCTTACAGCCGTTCTGCGCGTCACGCTGCTGGTGTCAGTGATAGCGCCTGCATACGCAGGCGCCCTGCCCGCGAGCGTTCTCGTGGCATGTGGCCTCGCCCTCCTGTGGCTGCTCCGTCTGGCTCTGCTCATACATCGGGGCAGCCGCGAGCCCCGGAGCGACCGAAAGCCCGGACGCCGCAACAAAGGGCCGCAGTACCGTCATCAGCGCCGTCTCCAACGAATCCTCCCGCGAAGGAAATCGGAGAAGTCACAGGCGCTACAACGCATCGGGGGTATCGCGCTCGGCCTGGTGGCGACCGGCCTCGCGATCGGGCTCGTCCACCCCCACCACGCCACCACTGCCCTTCACATGGGAACGAGCATCGTGGTCACGTGCCTGACCGTCGGAGCGTTACGCCAACTGCAGCTCAACCGGATCCTTCGGGCACCGACCCTGCGCCCCGGCCGGCTGTCCCCCCGGCAGCAGGTGGCCGACGTTCAGCAGAGGGACGTTCACACCGTGTATCGCCGTCCCCGCCACAGCCAGGACAAGGAAGCAACCGACGATGACCTGACCGCGTTCACCCTCTTCGGGGATGAGTCGCCATTCATCGGTGCCGGAGAGATCGTCTACCAATGGAACCCACCCATGAGCGTCCAACTCCTACGCCCTGTCGAGGACGACGACGCCCCTCTGCACGAACGGGAACACCCTGTACCTCCGTTCCAGGCCCACGAGCTCGTTGAGCACTTACGCGACGCGGTCCATCTGCTGAACACCGACAGTCACGATGTCCGCCTGCCCGCCCAGGTCAGGGACCGCGTCTATGTGTCCGAGACCGACGTGGCAGCCGACCGTTCCCTACTCCCCCGGAAGCTCACTGATGTAGATCTGCGGGAGATCATCAACACGCCAGGGTCGAAGGGACATCATTTCCTCGAGGTACACGACACCACTGGAGGGTGCGGAGTACGTCGCGACCGTCCTGCTCCACGTCAGCGTACGGGGACGGACCCTGATCATCTCCACGGCAGCGTGCGTGCTCGCACACACCCCGAGGTCCTTCCAACGGACAGCCGAATTCGGCCAGCACGGCCTCATCGCGGTCGTATGGGCCGCTTTCCGCGAACTGTCCGCCCTACCCCAGCAAGTCCAGCACTCGTGGCGGATCATCCGCTTTCTCCGCGCCCTGGTCAAAGCTGCCGTCCTCCCTCCGGATCTCACTTCCACGCCGATACGCAACATCCTCATCGGCAGTCGTATGAGCATCCGGGAACAGTCAGCCCAGGCGTGGTCCAAAGTGCAATTGGAGAAGACAGACATCCTCGGTCGGATGAAGACGATCGAGCAACGCCTGCTCCGGGCGGCAGGCGACTTCCTGCTGGCCAAGGGCGTGGACGCGTCAGGGTTCAACGACCGAGCCCTCAAGATCATCAACAGCGGAATCTTCAACTTCGGCGACAACAACACCATCAGCAACAACGCCGTGGGCGATGCGGCTCAAGTCGGCGCACCGGCGAACCCTGCCACAGGGGCAGACAACCCCAGCAACGGAGGAAATCCGTGAACACCAACCGAGGCATCAGCGCCCACGGAAGCAGCAACACCATCAGCAACAACGCCGTGGGCAACCACGCCCGAGTCGTCACGATGCCTCCCGAAGAACGAAGCGGCGTACCGGTGACTGGTTCAGTGGAACCAACGGATCGAGGCACGTGGGACATCGGGATCGTCACCATCCTCAGCGAGGAACTGCGCGCACTACGCGACGAGTTGAAGCTTGAACGACACAAGGAGCCAGGCGGCCTCTACTTCTATCGCGGAGAACACTCCACTCCGGACTCGACCGTTCGCATCGTCGCCACTCAGACTCAAAGTCAGGGGCAACGGTCGGCCATGGCCGCACTGGAGAATCTACGACGCCACTACACGCCTCGGTTGTGGGCTCTCGTCGGCGTGGGGGGTGGTATCCACGACGAGCACGCCCAGATCGGGAACGTCATCGTCTCGACCGAGGTCGTCTACTACGAAAACCGCAAGATCAATCCGCTCGGTGACATCCGCAGGCGCGGCGAACACCGGCAGGCCCCGGCTCAGGTGGTGCACGCAGTAAACGCATTCTTCACCGAGCACGGCACCCCCGCCCGTATCCACGGTCAACTGACCTCACGTTCCTCACAGGAATACGAGGTGTATCCGGGGCTGATCGGCTCCGGTGAAGCAGTCATCGCCGACCGCGAGAGCGACATCCGCCGATACCTCGCGCACTACAACGAGAAGGTGCTGGCGGTGGACATGGAGGCGGGCGGCTTGAGCCAGTACTGGCAGGAGAACTCCATCCATGACGAGATGAACCCCGGCTGGATCGTCATCCGAGGCGTGTCCGACAACGCCGACGAAGAGAAGGGGCACGCACACCACGAGCTAGCAGCCCGAAACGCCGCCCATGTTCTACGGCTTCTGCTGCCCTTCCTCTGCTGACGCAATCGATGCCCTGCCGAATGCAACCCAACACCGGAAGAGGGCTCCACATGAACGACTTCCTGATAGGGATCCTCGGCTCTCTGGCAGCCAGCGCGATCCTCCTCGTTCTCGGCTTGCTGCGCGGCGCCCGTCCCATGTGGTGGCTGATCGCTGTCTGCTCCCGATACACGAGAACCGGGCTCGGGCGCGTTTACCTCAACCAGTCCTCCGCCGAACAGGACCTCGCTCGCGACCTGCGACGAGCCCGCTGGGTCAAAGTCCTGGCAGGTCGAGGAAACGTACTCACCCGTGAGGTCTTCTCACCCTTGTGGTCGACAGAGCCGACCTCACAGTCCGTCCAGATCCTGTTGCCCGACCCCAGCCCCCGACAGGACTCGTGGCTCGATCGGCGCTCTCAAGAGGTAGCTCGGTTCGACCCAGGCTTCACCCGAGGTCTGCTCAGAAGCCAGGTCCGAACGAACATCGAATACTTGGCCCGGGTGACACAGACGAGGGACAGCATCGAACTGCGCACCTTCAACCTGCCGAACAACTGCCGTGTGATCGCGACGGACCGTGCCGCCTACCTAACTTTCTACAGCGCGTCGGCACACGGCAGGAACTCTCCGTGCCTGTATGTCCGGGCTCCTGGCATTCTGTACACCGCCGCTCTACGCCAATTCGACGCGACCTGGGCACACGCCACACCAGCCCTTCCGGCCCCCCTCCTCTGAGAACCAGGAAACCTACCTGATGTGGTGGGCCTTCATGACGAGAGCCAACAGCCTGAACATCCGCGTGCCCACTTGAAACCTCAGGTCAGACGGACACGCGGATAAGCCCCGCACTTCACTTGTTGGGCGAGTGAAACAGGCCGAGCAGGCATTGAATACCACGAAACCGTAGGTCAGAGCCCTTACTGATCGTTTCAGAATGAAGTCCGGAGTCGTCTCAAGCAAATGATGCTGCAGGCGAGTTGAAGCAGACCGAGATGGAGGTCGGCGCGTATC